>CANMNM010000043.1 GCA_947499275.1 Actinomycetota bacterium
CTTTTCGCAGGCAATAGCGGTGTCCACCGCAATTTCTTTTTCCTGGCCGAAAACGGCCGCGGGCAAATCAATCGTGATGCTGATGAGTGCATCTTGGCCACGGCGAGCGCGCCCACGTGGTCCGCGGCTTTGGCCACGACCGCCGAAAAATGCGCCCATAACGTCGCTGAAATCGAAGCCTCCCGAGAAACCTCCGCCACCGCGGTTACTCAGCGGATCCCCACCCAGGTCATACATTTGACGCTTTTCGGGATCGCTCAAAACTTCATAGGCCGCGGTGACCATCTTGAATCTCTCTTGATGCTCCAAATCAGGGTTGACATCAGGATGCAGCTCGCGCGCCAGTCGACGGTAAGCCTTTTTAATCTCCTCGGGGGTGGCCGTTCGGCTCACCTCGAGGAGTTCGTAGTAATCAGTTGCAGCGCTACTCATTTAGCTCACTTAAGTTCGTTGTCGGAAAGGAATCGGCTCACATACTGGGCTACTGCTTGCACTGTGCTCATTGAGTTGGCGTAATCCATGTTCGTTGGTCCAATCACACCAAGGGATGCAACCGGTCTACTTTCTTGTGCGTAGTGCGAACTCACGATAGAAGTTGAACTCAGGCCCTCCACTTCGTTTTCATGACCAATACGCACCGAGAGTTTAGTTTCTGTGCCGACCTCACCCAGTAGGCGCAGCAGTACTACCTGCTCTTCGAGTGCTTCAAGGACCGGCTGAATGGTCATCGGAAAATCTTCGTTGTAACGGGCCAAATTAGACGCCCCGCCCAACACAACCCGCTCATCAAGTTTTTCCGTTACCGTTTCCAAAATCGCCGCGATGACTGCATGCACCACCGGAAGACTTTCTGCGGGGAAAGTCCGCTCAAGATCCTCGACCCGTTGGGGAACCGATGAAAACGGTTGGTCAGCAATTGCGACCGAGAGCCGCTCCCGAAGGTCAGCCAACAAAATTTCGTCGATAGAAACCGCGCACTCGACAATGCGTTGCTCAACCCGGCCACTGTCCACAATCAAAATGATCATGAGCCGGTGCTCATTAAGTGGGATCAGTTCGATCCGGCGGACCTGGCTGCGCGAAAGTGAAGGGTATTGAACAATCGCGACCTGCTTGGTCAGTTGAGCGAGGAGCCGAACCGTTCGCGTCATAATGTCGTCAAGGTCAACCGCGTCAAAGAGAAAGCGGTCAATGCCCCTGCGCTCGGCGGCACTGAGCGGTTTAATTTGAGCAATCTGGTCAACAAACATGCGGTAACCAAGGTCGGTAGGAATCCGACCGGCCGAAGTGTGCGGGGCCGTGATGTAACCCTCTTCCTCCAATGCGGCCATGTCATTGCGGATCGTTGCCGGGGAAACCCCCAGTTGATGGCGATCCACGAGAGCCTTTGAACCAACGGGCTCATGGGTTGCCACGTAATCGGAGACAATTGCTTGGAGCACAGCGAGTCGACGTTCCTCGAGCATGTGCACCTCCAACAGGTAGATAAAACACCGACGAAGTGCTGTCTATCCTCATCGGGATGGGGCGAGAATTAGCACTCTGGCAGTGGGAGTGCCAGTCTACGCCCGATCCGTGAATTCGTCAGCCCAGGAGTTCACGAATCACGCGATCAGCGAGCAAACGCTCCGAATCCGTCACGCGCACCACCCCGTTAGCGAACCCAACCGGGTCGATTACCCCTTGGAGGGCGAACTCCCGAGCGCGTTCGAGTTCCTGCGGATCAAGTTCGCCCACAGGAAGACCCGCCCGAGTCCGCAAGGCCAACATCACCTTTTCCACGTGGATCTGCTCCGGGGTGAGTTCCTCGGTGTCAACATGCAGGGCCTCGCCATTCTCCATGGCTTTCGCGTAGGTGGCTGGGTGCTTGTGGTTCACCCAACGTCGCCCATCGACGTGGCTGTGTGCTCCAGGACCAACGCCCCACCAGTTTGCACTCGTCCAATACGCCTGGTTGTGTGAACTTTGACCACCGGGTTTGGCCCAATTGGAAACCTCATACCAATCGAAGCCGGCCGAGGCCAGCATCGTGTCAATTATGTTGTGGCGATCGGCGCACTCGTCGTCATCTGGTGGTGGCAACAGCCCTTGATTGACCGCACGCGCCATCGCGGTTCCCGGTTCAACTATGAGTGAGTACGCGGCAACGTGATCGACTCCTGCGTCAATGCACACATTCACCGAGTCACGAACGTCCGAATCAGTTTCGCCGGGAGTCCCATAAATCAAATCCAGATTTACATGCTCAAAGCCGGCGTCACGCGCCCAGAGAGCTGCCTGCCCGCTAGCGCCCGCGGTGTGAGTGCGCTGAAGAGTTGCCAGCACTGCAGGGGAAGCACTCTGCATGCCAAATGAAATACGATTGAATCCACCTTCACGTAATTCTGCCAGCATCTGCGCATCAACCGAATCAGGATTCGCTTCGGTTGTGATTTCAACTCCTGGACTCAGCGGGAAATAATTTTCGATGCCCCGAAGAATCTGCGTTAGAGAATCAGAACCAATCAATGTCGGTGTTCCTCCACCAATAAACACCGTCGAGACCGTCGGTGCATCAAGTGCGCGTGATGCGAGTTCGAGTTCACGGATCAACAGTTTGTGGAAACTCTCTTGTGAAACACCGCCACCTAACTGTTGCGCCGTGTAGGTGTTGAAATCGCAATACCCACAAATGCTTGCGCAAAAAGGGATGTGAATGTAGAGCGAAAACGGTGTGTGGTTCTGGTGGGTCATTTCTTGGATGATGTGTCTGACGTCGAGAGAACCGCGATGAAGGCTTCCTGGGGGACTTCAACACTTCCCACCATCTTCATACGCTTCTTGCCCTCTTTTTGCTTTTCAAGAAGCTTACGTTTACGGGAAATATCTCCGCCGTAACATTTGGCCAAAACGTCTTTGCGAACTGCTCGGACGGTTTCGCGGGTAATGATCCGGGCACCAATTGCGGCTTGGATTGGTACTTCATACTGCTGACGGGGAATAAGCTCCTTAAGTTTTTGCACGATAAGGACGCCGTAGGCCTGTGACTTATCACGGTGCACGACGGCACTGAAAGCATCAACTGCCTCACCATGCAACAAGATGTCCACTTTCACCAGGTCTGCTTCTTGCTCACCCGTTGGTTCGTAATCGAGGGATGCGTAGCCGCGGGTGCGTGATTTAAGTTGGTCGAAGAAGTCAAAAACGATTTCGGCCAGTGGGAGGGTGTAACGCAGTTCAACCCGATCCTCGGAGAGGTAGTCCATACCGAGCAGCACACCTCGGCGCTGTTGACACAGTTCCATGATCGCACCTACGAATTCACTGGGCAAAAGAACTGTTGCGCGAACCACGGGTTCAAAGATCTGTGAAAGCTTGGTTTCCGGGAACTCACTTGGATTCGTCACTGTAATTTCTTTACCTGCATCGGTAATCACCCGGTACACGACGTTGGGCGCGGTAGAGATCAACTCCAGATTGAACTCACGCTCAAGTCGCTCTCGCACAATTTCAAGGTGAAGCAATCCAAGGAATCCGCAACGAAAACCAAAGCCAAGGGCGAGTGAGGTTTCAGGTTCATAGGTCAATGCCGCATCATTGAGCTTTAGTTTGTCGAGGGCATCACGCAGTTCGGGGTAGTCCGAGCCATCAAGTGGATACAGTCCGGAGAAAACCATGGGCAGCGGATCGCGGTAACCACCCAGTGACTCGGTAGCACCTCGCAGAGCGGTGGTAACGGTGTCACCCACGCGTGACTGACGAACGTCTTTCACTCCCGTGATGAGGTACCCCACCTCGCCAACACCAAGTCCCTCGGAGGGGACCGGTTCAGGTGAAATCACTCCGACTTCCAAGAGTTCATGGGTGGTCCCTAGCGACATCATTTCGATCTTGTCTCGTGTCCCGATTCGACCGTCAACAACTCGAACGTAGGTGACCACCCCGCGATAGGTGTCATAAACCGAGTCGAAAATCAAGGCCCGTGCAGGAGCTGAGGCGTCACCTTTGGGTGATGGAACTTTCTCGATGATTCGTTCGAGGAGCTCGGAGACCCCCACGCCTGTCTTAGCGGAAACTTTAAGCACGTCAGCGGGATCACACCCAATAATGTGGGCAAGCTCGGCAGCGTATTTTTCTGGCTGGGCTGCGGGCAGGTCAATTTTATTGAGAACCGGGATGATCTCCATGTCGTTTTCCATGGCCAGATAGAGGTTCGCCAGAGTCTGGGCCTCAATACCTTGAGCCGCATCAACCAGAAGGACGGCTCCTTCACAGGCCGCCAGGGAGCGAGAGACTTCATAGGTGAAGTCGACGTGACCTGGGGTGTCAATCAGGTTAAGGATGTACTCCGTGCCGTCCGGTGCCTGATAAGGAAGACGGACGGCCTGGGATTTAATGGTGATCCCGCGCTCACGCTCAATATCCATCCGGTCCAGGTATTGCGCCCTCATGGATCGGGCATCGACCAGCCCCGTGTGCTGGAGCATCCGGTCGGCGAGTGTGGATTTTCCGTGGTCAATATGGGCAATAATGCAGAAATTGCGCACCAATGCTGGATCGGTGGATCCGGGGCGCGGACTACTCACGTTTTTTCCTCACATAAAAGTTTCAGGGGCGGTACCCAAGGGCAGTATGCAGTATTTAGGGGTAGTGCCCGATGACCCCTAGCCTAGGGGTACTCTTTGACGGCTGTACCAACGAGACCTCCACAACAATAAGAACTGAGAGCAAAGAACCACTATGGCAAATATTAAGTCGCAGAAGAAGCGGATTCTCACGAACGAGAAGTCACGCCTTCGCAACAAGTCCGTCAAGTCTTCCCTACGCTCTGCTGTGCGCAAGTTCCGCGAGGCGCTAGCAACCGGTGACAAGGACGCGACAGTAACCGCCGCTCGTGCTGCGAACCGCGAACTCGACATTGCAGTTCGCAAGGGTGTCATTCACCAAAATCAGGCCGCTAACCGCAAGAGTTCAATCTCAAAGCAAACAGCTGCTCTGTAAATCTTCACACTAATTTCTGTGGCCCGTACTCAATGAGTGCGGGTCACAAGTTTTTCTAACTCAAATAGTTTCTGTTCGGGGTCTAAAGCCGAACCAATTGCGATCCCGCCTTTCATCGCGGGGTCAGCGTCTGCGAGCGCGACAACAATGGCCGCCAACTTACGTTGATCTCCACTCCAACGAGACCACTGTCCGCGCAAAGTCTTTACTTTCCATGGTGGCACACCAGCTTCACGGGCAACGTCATTATCACTCGCGCCTGGCGCGGATCCTCCGACCAAGATCATCGAGCGCAGCCCATTGGCCAGAGCGGTTACCGTGGTCACTCCTACGCGCCCCGGGTCTGATTCCAATGTGCTCTGCCGTAACAACTTAATCGCTTCAGCTGTCTTTTTATCCCAAAGTGCGTCAGAGATCGCATATCCGCTAATGGGCGCGGTCCCCTCAAAAAATGCTCGCACATGCGTTGCATCAATTGGATCAGCTTCCACATCGCTGCACAATTGACCAATTCCATTTGTCAGCGCTGATAAGTCTTGCCCAAACGACTCAACTAATAGGTTCAGTGCATCGGGGGTCATCTTTCGCTTGCGCCGGCTAACTTCTTTGGTCAGGAAGGCGGTCGTGTCTGACCCGCGCTTAATTTCTTTACAGTCAATTTTCTCGCCACCAGCCTTGATGGCAGCATCAATGAGCGGCTTGCGTTTGACCCCACCCGGATGGGTAAGCAGTAACCACACGTTTTCCGGTAGGTCCGTCATGACCGCTTTAAGCGAATCAACGCCTTCATCATTGAGTTCATCGATACCTTCAATAACGACCAGAACATCTTCCCCGAAAAGTGTCGGTGCACATGCCTGGGCAATATTTGCCGAGACGTCATCATGTGAGGCGTCAACAACTATTCGAGTGATATCGGGGACCTCTTGGGTGACCGATGCCGTGACGTTTACTTTGACCCGATCCACGAGCACGGTTTCACTTCCGACCGCGATGGTGATCCGATTAGGCACACCCAAGCATTGCACAAGCACCTCACCTTTGCGTTACAGCGCTCCAGACCCCCTCGGGAGATAGTGAAAGTGACACGGCGCCGTCTAGGTCCGTCCGGTAAATCTTCGAACGGCCCCAGGCATCCAAGGCCTCAGGTGCTGGGTGACCGTAGTCATTGTCTTGGCCAACACTGATCAAGGCAATCTCAGCATGTGCCCAAGTGGCAAACCCTTCATCGAGGTTGGCTGAACCGTGATGGGGAACCTTGACCACGTCAACGTCTACCGAAGTGAGTGAGCGCATGATTTCAGCCTGAGCCTCGCGCTCAACATCTCCGGTCAGCAGAATCCCACGGCCCTGGATTGTCACGAGAACGACAAC
Organism: Actinomycetota bacterium; assembly: GCA_947499275.1. Classification (GTDB taxonomy): domain Bacteria; phylum Actinomycetota; class Actinomycetes; order S36-B12; family S36-B12; genus UBA4592. The sequence goes on from CANMNM010000043.1 coordinate 6,355, forward strand.
ACTGGCGTTGTTCGGCATAGATCCCTCCTGGATGAATCGAGCCGGCCACAGGACTTTAACCGTCATGTCCCCCAGCGAGTATTCCTGACCTGCGCTCACCTCAGATTGCGGGATCTCAGTTGGAATCTCACGTAAAACATATTCGAATTGCTCAGCGGGCTCGTGGTAGCCCGTGGCAATGATTTGTTGGACATTTCGCCCTCTCAACGCTCCAGCTATTCCCCCAATATGGTCACGGTGGTAGTGGGTGAGCACGATCGCTGAAATTTCAGTGACACCCAAATCCTTCAGGCAGTTATCGATAACCGTGTCTTCACCGCCAACATCAAAAACTATGACGCTGCCACTTCGATCCCGTACAACCAGTCCATCTCCTTGGCCAACATCACACATCACTATCGACCAGGAATCACCCGGCCAGTTATTCCATGGAGCCAAATGGGTCCCCTGAACTAATAAGAAAAGGACTAGTGCAACTCCCCCGCCAACCGCTATCAGCGGCTGCGAGAAATACCATGTCAGCACCACAATTCCCGTAACAAGAATCAATGCCACGATTACTGCAAGTCCACTCAATGCCGGCCAACTTGAAAAATAAGCTGCAAGCCCTGCGATCCACATGGCGGGCCACGAACTCGCTAACGCCAAACCATGTGCGAGTTCAGGACTAACCAACGACATCATTGAACTCAGCAATCCCCCAACGGTGATGAACACCACCATGGGCATTGCCAAAATATTTGCCGGGACCGAACCGAGCCCGATCGGTGTTCCCATAGCGATTAACACGGGCAGGGTTGCGAGCTGCGCCGAAATCGTCAGCAAAGCAGCGACGAGGATTACTGGTGGAGTTCGCATCAGATATGGCGTGCGTTGCGCGTATTCCATCAAGATCGGGGTCAGTACGACGATTCCAGCCGTGGCACACACCGACAGTGCGAAACCCCACGAGATTCCCAAACTTGGATCAAAAATTAATAGGATGATGACCGCGGTCGACAAAATTGATGGCCCAGCCGTTCGCCCTCCAACGAGAAATGCAATCACCACAATCGCTCCCATGGTCGCGGCTCTAACAACACTGGGTTGCGGTTGTACCAAGATCACATAAAAGCCCAATGCGCCAAGGGAGAGAGCAACGCGGCCAAGCAGTTTCACCCCTGCGAGCACGCTGACCAAAATCACCATGGCTAAAACAATGGCGACATTTCCACCGGAAACCGCCGTTAAATGCGCCAGACCACTTGAACGCATCTGGTCGCGAAGTTCACCGGGTAACGCTGATTCGTCACCGATAGCTAACCCTGCAACAAGTGAGCCACCCCGCTCATCAATGCCATGCAGTGCACGAGTGAGACCTCCCCGCATTAACTGTGCGAGTGAATCAACAAAGCCTGGCAGGCTAATTTGTTCAATGTTGCTGACCGAACTCACTCCCGCTGCGAAATTTCCGTACCGATAAGACCGACCCAGTTTTCCGGTGAGAATCACCGATGAACCAGGTGCTGGCACAACAACCCCGGCCTCAACTTCAACTGTCACCGGTACCTCTATTGAGTAGGACACTTCTCCAACCGTGATTGAGTCGGTCGCCAGAGTGAAAACTTGAATTTCCGGGGGCTTCCACACTAAGGAAGTTGGTGTCGAACGTGTTTGCGCTTGCGTACTGATCACACCGCTGATCTGAGCCATCGGTTTTTGGTTGATCCACCCCGATAGTGGTTCGCTGGTTTGGGCGCTGATCTGAAGGGCCGTGACACCGCACCCAAGCAGGACAAAGAAAAAGAAAATCACGCAAACCCGAAATGCATGCGAGCCAAATTCACGGGGACGCCGCAAACAAAAGTAGACACTCGTTGCTCCCAGAATGACGCACCCTGCAAGAACCAGCCCGAGTGCAACCTGTGCAAGTGAGTTCCGGGTAACTGGATCTGAATTTCTTCCGGTAAGAAAAAAGGTCGCTAAAACACCAATCCATAAACCAACGGCGGGGAAAACTAGCCGCAGATCCATGTGACTGTGCCGTTAGAGGGTGGCAATATCGCGGACACTACCCATGATCGAGTCACCGATTCCTGAAACTTCACCCAACCCATCAATTGACGTGAAGGGTCCATTGGTCTCGCGGTAACTCACGATCCGCGCGGCAATAACAGGTCCAACACCGGGCAGGTCTTCTAGTTCACTCACCGAGGCACTATTGATGCTGATTCCACTACCGGCGCCACCGGATGAGCTCTCCCCCACCAAAATCTGTTCACCGTCAACAACCGCACGGGCTAAGTTCACCGAATTCGCTGCGCTTCTTTTACTAACACCACCGGCCGCTTCAATGGCGTCAGCAATGCGAGAGCCAACGGGAAGCTCATACAGCCCCGGGTTCTTAACGGAACCGGCCACATGGACAAC
>CANMNM010000044.1 GCA_947499275.1 Actinomycetota bacterium
CGACCTTTACCGTCGCGTGATCAACCGCAATAACCGTCTCAAGCGCCTTTTGGACCTTGGTGCCCCCGAAATTATCGTTAACAACGAAAAGCGCATGCTGCAAGAAGCAGTTGACGCACTCTTTGATAACGGTCGTCGTGGCCGCCCAGTTACCGGTCCCGGTAACCGTGCATTGAAGTCACTTTCAGACATGCTCAAGGGCAAGCAGGGTCGCTTCCGCCAGAACCTTCTGGGCAAGCGCGTTGACTACTCCGGTCGTTCGGTGATCGTGGTTGGTCCTCAACTCAAGCTGCATCAGTGTGGTCTGCCAAAGCAGATGGCACTCGAACTGTTCAAGCCATTTGTTATGAAGCGCCTAGTTGACCTCAACCACGCTCAGAACATCAAGAGCGCCAAGCGCATGGTTGAGCGTTCACGTCCGGTCGTGTGGGATGTCCTCGAAGAGGTAATCACCGAGCACCCAGTTCTGCTCAACCGCGCGCCAACCCTGCACCGTTTGGGTATCCAAGCCTTTGAACCGCAACTCATTGAGGGTAAGGCAATCCAAATTCACCCACTCGTGTGTACCGCATTCAACGCGGACTTCGACGGTGACCAGATGGCCGTTCACGTACCGCTTTCGGCTGAAGCGCAGGCTGAAGCACGGATCTTGATGCTCTCAAGCAACAACATCCTGTCTCCTGCAAACGGTCGTCCGATCACAACTCCGACCCAGGACATGGTGTTGGGCATTTACTCGCTCACCACAATGACCGCGGAAAGTCGTGACGCCGATGAAAGTGAACTGCATGCTTACAGTTCAATCGCTGAAGCAGTCATGGCATTTGATCGCGGCTCGCTGAAGTTGGGCGAGAAGGCACGGTTCCGTTTGACGGACGTCACCCCACCACTGGGCTACGAAGTTCCTGAAGGCTGGACTTTCGGTGACCCACTGATGATCGTGTCCACACTTGGTCGCGCATTGTTCAACGAAGCACTGCCATCTGATTACCCCTATGTCAACGAGAAGGTTGACAAAAAGGTCCTCGGAGCAACGGTGAACCGTTTGAGTGAGATGTACCCCAAGATTGAAGTAGCCGAGACGCTGGACCAACTCAAGTCACTTGGTTTCCACTGGGCTTCGCGCTCGGGAGTCACCATTTCGATTTCCGATGTTGTTGCGCCACCGGCTAAGGCAGGCTTAATCGCTAATGCTGAAGACAAGGACGCAAAGGTCCAGCAGCAGTACGAGAAGGGCTTGATCACCGACTCCGAGCGTCGCCAGGAACTCATTGAGATCTGGACGCGCGCAACAGATGAAGTTGCCAAGGCAATGCAGGACAACTTCCCTGAATCCAACCCGGTCCACATCATGGTTGACTCAGGTGCCCGCGGTAACTACATGCAGGTTCGACAGATCGCGGGTATGCGTGGTCTGGTGGCCAACCCGAAGGGTGAGATTATTCCTCGCCCGATCAAGGCGAACTTCCGTGAAGGTTTGACGGTGCTTGAGTACTTCATCTCCACTCACGGTGCTCGCAAGGGTCTCGCGGACACGGCGCTTCGTACCGCTGACTCCGGTTACCTCACCCGTCGTTTGGTCGACGTCTCCCAAGACGTAATCATTCGCGAGGTTGACTGCGGAACAGAGCGCGGTAACGAAATCGAGATCGCTGAATTGGTCGACGGAACACTGCGACCACTCGAGAATCTTGACACGGCACTCGTGTCCCGTGTTCTTGCCCGCGACGTAGTTGTTGACGGTAAGACCGTTGCAACTGCTGGTGAAGAACTCGACATCCCGCGCTTGGAGCAGATGATTGCCGATGGCGCAGACAAGGTTCGCGTTCGCACAGTTCTCACATGTGAGAGCGCAGTCGGCACTTGTGCACGTTGCTACGGACGCTCAATGGCAACCGGAAAGTTGGTTGACGTTGGTGAAGCAGTCGGTATCGTCGCGGCTCAGTCCATCGGTGAACCAGGTACCCAGCTCACAATGCGTACTTTCCACACCGGCGGTGTTGCAGGTGAAGACATTACGCACGGTCTGCCACGTGTTGTGGAACTCTTCGAGGCTCGCACACCTAAGGGTGTCGCTCCGATCAGCGAAGTTGCTGGCCGGGTTCGCATTGAAGATGCCGAGAAACTTCGCAGCATCATCATCACCCCTGATGACGGCAGCGAGGAACTTGAATACTCGGTTCCACGTCGTTCGCGCATGTTGGTTGAAGAAGGCGACAACGTAATCGTCGGCCAGCAGCTCGTTGTTGGAGCAGTTGATCCCAAGCAGGTCCTTCGTATTCTTGGACAGCGCGCGGTTCAATTGCACCTCGTTGACCAGGTCCAGATGGTTTACCGCTCACAGGGTGTATCCATCCATGACAAGCACATCGAGGTAATTGTTCGCCAGATGCTCAAGCGCATCACGATCATTGAATCGGGCGAATCAAACTTCCTTGCAGGTGAGCTTGTTGAGCGTGGACTCTTTGAAACGGAGAACCGCCGCGTTGTTACTAACGGTGGAACACCAGCATCGGGTCGTCCAGAACTCATGGGAATCACCAAGGCATCCCTGGCAACCGAGTCGTGGCTCTCAGCTGCCTCATTCCAGGAGACCACTCGCGTCCTCACCGACGCAGCGATCTCCGCGAAGAGCGACCCATTGCTCGGCCTTAAGGAGAACGTAATCCTGGGCAAGCTGATTCCTGCTGGTACCGGAATGCCGATCTACCGCAATATCAAGGTGGAGCCCACCGAGGAAGCAAAGGCTGCAATGTACGCATCCTTCTCCGGATACGACGACATGGAGTACGCATCCTTTGGTCAAACCTCAGGTGAAGCAGTTCCGTTGGAAGAGTTCGAGTTCCGCGGCTTCTAAGCCCACAGATTGTTGTACAAGTTTGAAGGGGAGTCGGTTCACCGGCTCCCCTTCAACGTGTCTGCTGCCATGTTTTCAATGCACCTGAATCGTGTGACCGTGTGGCATGATCGCCGAATAAACCACTTAGGACAAAGGACCGTGACGTGATTCGTTCTCAGAGCATTCGGGTAGCCGCTATCGCTATTGCTGGGCTGGGCATTGCCGCCAGCGGGCTGACTTTTGTGAGTCCAGCGACAGCAGCCACTAAGCCAGAAATCATCGCTTGTGAAGGTAAGGGCCAAGTTAAGCCAAAAGAAATCATCCTTGCGTGCGGCGACGGAAACACTTTTGTTAACAACATTAAATGGATTAAATGGAACAACAACACGGCAACTGGAACGGGAACCCTCAACTGGAACACCTGTTTGCCACAAACATGCGCCGGTGGAATCGTTCAGACGTACAAGGCCAAAATCACCCTCGGCGGCCTTGCCTCAGCACCGGGTGAGACTGATGTCTTCAGCGAGATGACCCTCACGTTCACCCAAGGTGGACCAGGCATGGCTGACCGCGGAGTGTACGAACTGTCAAACAGCCGTCGCTAACTTTCTGCCCGCACCCGTATCCGGCTTATAGGGCGACTCTTTTTCATGCCGGTAAACTTTGGTTATGACATTTCCCATTGTTAATGGATTGCGCACTGTTGAATTTGGGAACCCTGGAGAGTCCCGTGACAAACTGATTTCTCTCATTCTTGATGGCAACAAGCGAGCAACTGCCGGCACTCTTGAGTGGGATTACATTGCAGAGAACGAACCAATTGAGACTGTTGGCGAGAAAATAGCTGTTGTTGACAATAACAATCAACACATAGCCACAATCCAAGTCAATCGAGTAGAGGTAAAAAGGTTCGCAGATGTGCCAGATGAATTTGCCTTAGCAGAGGCGGAAGGCGACTTGAGCGGTGATGACTTTAGGGCCAGTCACTTTAGATTTTGGTCGAAGCTTGGTTTGCCGATAACTGATGAAACCGAGATTGTGCTTGTCTACTTTGATCTAGTCGAGGATCTCCGGCAGTCTTTGTAATTCCGGCTTTTGTCTAGCGGCTGTTATCTCGAAGTAGTCCACGGTTACCTTTTCACTCTTAAAATTCTCGACCCAACTTCTTTCTGGCCTATGTACAAAACCAAGGGACAAGACCAACTTGATGGCCGGAGAATTACGTCGATCACATGTTGCCATCAATCTTTCTGCTCCGATTTCCTCAAAGAGGTAGCCAACGAGACAACTAACTGCCTCAATTCCAAAACCTTTGCCTTGATTTATCTTGGAGAGTGTGAAGCCAATCTCGAAAGAAAACTCTGTATTTTCCAGGGTAGTAAGTGCCATATCTCCTAAGAGTTCACCACTCACTCGATCATGAATCGCAAGCTGTAACCAATCACCGGCCTCAGGTAGTAAAACAATTGTTTGAGATCCAATGAGTTCCCGTGCCTGATGCTCCGTATAGGAGATGTCCCATCCTTGGTAGCGCGCCACATCAGGATCCTGTCGGTAAGTCACGAAAGCTGACAAATCACGGACAGTAAGTGGCTCAATACTTAGCCGCGGAGTGAGAAGTGGATACGTCATAAACCAATTAGATCGCTCAAGGAGTAGGTCTGGCTGGCGGGGGGATCCCTGCTGCATCTTTTTGAGATTTGATTGCGTAACAGCGGTAGGGCTTCTAGGACGTTTTATGAAGTGTTGCCATGGCTAGAGGATCCATCAGAAAAATTAAATCCGTGGAGATTAAGGTGGACCTCATGTCAAGATTCTCATCGGTGATTGCAAGCGCGGGTGTTTCTCTCTGTTAATTGAAACTGATGAACAAGGTGTATGTCGCAACAATGACAATCACCACCGAAAAAGCCCACTGAAGGTGTCTTGCATTCATTCTTTGCGCAATTGGGGAAAGAATCAAAGAAGCGGTTATGGCAGAGACGGTGAACACGGCTATTTCAGCAACTGGGATTTGGTCCCAGAATTCAAACCGCAACCCAAATGCGAGAAGTGAATTGGCGGTGATTGCAACCAGTGATGTTCCAGTCGCGACCTTTGTTGGAACCTTTAAAAATAGAATCAATGCAGGAACAATTAAGAAGCCGCCTCCAATTCCCAGTAAACCTGTCAAAATTCCCACAACTGTTGCAGCGATAACAACTAAATGCCATTTCGGTTTCTCTGATGTCGGCTCAGGGTTCTCCTTGCAACACATTGCATAGGCCGCCCCAAACATCAAAAGAGCAAACAGCACTAGCGTTACATTTTCGGGGACTATCCTGAGTAGGAAAGTTCCAATGATAGTTCCAACAATGCCTACTGCTGAAAAAGTCAAGCCAATTTTTATATCGACGGTTCCTGTATTGCGACGCCTTAAGACTCCTGCTAGTGCCGCAGAGCCCACGATGATGGTTGAACTAGTGGTTGCTGCGGTAACAGAAAGGCCAAGCACGGCTACCAATCCAGGAACCGCAAGGATTGCACCGCCTGCACCGATTAATCCCAGGGATGCACCAATAATTGCACCAAGTAGCAAGCCGAAGAAGATTGTCATCAATTAGGAAATCTGTGGGGCACCATGTGAAGCTGACATTGGAAGGCCGGCCGCTTGCCAAGCCAACATTCCACCATGCATGTTGAATGCCGTCAAACCCGTGGGCTCAACACGGCTACAGACTTTCCCGGAACGATTTCCTGACCGGCAGATGAAAATAATCGGCCTATCGGTTGGTAGCGCAGAGTCATCAAAGGTACTCAATGGATTAAGCGTGAACATTTCAAAATGTCCTGCAGCCCACTCATCAGTCTCTCTGACATCTATTCCATAAGCCTCACCGGCTTTAACCATCTCAAAAGCTTCTTGAGGAGTAACAGTTTCCATTGTTTCCCTTTATGCCTTTACCTTGATGTCAGATGGAGCAATTGGGCTGTGGTCGGCAGCACCGGTTGTTATTACAAGTTTCTTAACTTGCGAAGCCCTGTCGTAGGACTCATTGATAAGAACTACATTCAAACCGGCATTTTGCATAATGCTTGCAGCAATCGCGGCTCGATATGCACCTGCACAATGTACCCAATAAATTTTGTCTTTGGAAAGTTCGTTGATTCGATTTGACAGTTCATGAAGTGGAATGTGACGGCTTCCCGCAATATGAGATCCCTGTCGTTCGCTATGGCGGCGGACGTCGAGAACAATTACTTCTGGATCTGTAAGTGCTTCTGGTACATCTTTAAATTCGACAACTTTTATTTCTAGAGTATTGCTGAAATTAGTCATCTCACCCACATAGCTTGCTGAAGGTCGATCAATTCCAATTCGGACTAGCTCGCGTTGCGCAACTGAAATGTCGCTAGCCTTGTCTGAAATCAGGACAAGCTCTTTTTCGTATGGAAATAGCCAACCGAGGTAGGTGGCAAAGGATCCTGAAACTCCGAAGTTGACTGTTCCCGATAGATGAGCCCCCGCCCATGAATCTTTTTCGCGAAGGTCTACAACCCAGTTGTCTCCAGCGATTCTCTTCAGGAGTTCATCCGTGCTTAAGCGGGGCAACTCTGAAAGATCAATTGGACCAGCGCCGGCATGATTAGCCGGACCCATGTGCTTGTAATAGGCAGGAAATGTATCTAAGCCGGCAAGAGTCTCGCTAACGAATTGCTCAACCGTGAGTTGAAGAGCGGGATTCGAGATTTTTTCATCACGAATCGTTGAAGAATCTCCCGATGTTGACGTCGCGGCGCAGAAGGATCCAAAACCATGTGTTGGGAAAATTGGAATTGAGTCTTCTAGCAAATCAGTGATGCGATGTGCAGATCCATGCTGCAATTGTGCGAGCTTTGCCGCATGATCCTGACCCAGTAGGTCAGGCCGACCGGTAGAACCATGAAGCAGTGATCCGCCAGTAAAGATTCCTGTTGGCTTTCCTTGCTCATCAACCAAAATATATGAAAGGTGAGTAAAGGTATGACCAGGCGTATGCAGAGCCTTAATTCCAAAATTACCAATTGAAAATTCATCTAAATCATGTGCTGCTAGGCGCTCAAAATCAACTGGATCATCAGCGTTAGTGATGTACTTTGCTTGATGCTTCTCGGCAAGGACTAAACCACCACTGACATAGTCATTGTGCATGTGAGTCTCTACTACGGCACCAAGCTCCAAGGAGTGATCTGCAAGCACCTGCTCCACTCGATCAATATCTCTTTGCGGGTCAACCACAAGCGCGGTCTTGCCGTCGTGGGCAATATATCCGCGGTCCCCGATTGTCGGTGTATCAATGTTGATTATCTGAATTGTCATTTTTTGCCCTTCCAGGGAATATTGTAGCATACCCCCAGGGGTATGCTACCCTTTTCTCGATTGTCGTAATGGAAGTCGCTTTAGGGAAACTGCAAAAGTGATTCGCCATGCTGGATTGCCTTTGGCGATCAGCTTCCCGTCTGCAAGTCAATAGAAGAAATGGATAAATAATGTGCAGTAAAACAACATGCCGAAAATGTGGAAAGCCAACCTGGTCAGGTTGTGGCCAACATATTGAAATTGCCCTCAAGGGAGTAGCGAAGCAAGATCGCTGCCAAGGGCATGTAAATGATCCCAAGGAGCCAGGCTTCTTCAGCAAGCTATTCCGCAAGGGATAACTCACTTTTCCGTGAAGAGCACTGTTGTGCCCAGGGGAGACTGAAGGGTGAGTGTCGTATTGCCTGAACTGCCGCACTTCCTCTACCATGCAGTCATGTCAATGAATAATGAGAATGTTGAAGAAGTACGTGAGTCGGTAGTCATTGAGACTCCGGCGGCTCCTCCCGTCGTGCAGATGCCGCCAAAACCTACTGTTGACGAGTTTGGTAACCCAGTTAGCCCTAAGTCCAGGCTGGCCGCCGCTCTGCTTGCGTGGTTCTTAGGTGTTCTTGGGATTCACCGCTTTTACGTGGGCAAGGTCGGGACCGGAATTCTTATGCTGATAACCCTTGGCGGGCTGGGTATCTGGGCTCTCATTGACTTCATCGTGATTTTGGTTGGGTCATTTAAGGACAAAGAAGGTCGACGCCTCATCAACTGGTCGTAATCAACTGGTCCTAGGCGTTGTGGATCGGGAAGTTGTAGATTGGGAACATGAGCAATGAAACACCCGAGCCTGAGGTAACCGCTTTAGAAGTGCCAACGAGTTCGATCTGGGATGAACCAGCTGTGGTGAGTACTTCGGTAGCACCGAGTGCATCCGGGAATTCGATCGTTGCCCTGGTTCTTTCGATCACCTCATGGGTGGTTTGCCCGATTGTGTTTGCGATCGTGGCTTTGATCTTTGCGCACAAGGCCGAAAAGGAAATTTCAGCTAGTAACGGCTCCGTTGGGGGCGGTGCTTTCGTTATGGCATCGAAAATCGTTGCTTGGATCAATATTGGGGTCTATTCCGCGGTGGTGGTTTTAGGAATTATTGGCCTGTTTTTCCTCACAATCCTTGGGGTTTCGGGTAACTAGAGTTCTTAGGGGGACCCCGGTGATCGGGGTGAAGTAGGGGAGGGTAGTCTTCCCATTCGTGCCTGACCCCTCAGGCGCGCTCTCGCGTGTCGCAGTACGTACATGTGGCGCGAGGTGGTAATGCCACCGGAGAATTCCTACGAGATTGAGCGTAGTTGGGCGTCCCTAGACGCACGACACGCCCGACCGCGTGGGTCGTTCCGGTTAACCGTAAACGAACGAGAAGTCAGGAGAGGCGCAACGTGCCTACCATCCAGCAGCTGGTCCGCAAGGGCCGGCAGGACAAGGTCTCCAAGACCAAGGCCCCAGCCCTTAAGGGCAGCCCACAGAGGCGCGGGGTCTGTACACGTGTTTATACA
>CANMNM010000045.1 GCA_947499275.1 Actinomycetota bacterium
TGAAGTGATGCGTTGGGCGGGTTTGTGGGAAAGGGAAACTGCCGTATGGGAAGTCCATTCACCCCCGGCACCGGTGATCTGGGTTTCCCACTGCACCGATGCAGAGCTCGCAACTATTCGAGACAGTGTTAGCGAGTTGATTGTGCGCGCTCGGGTGGGAACCCGGCTTTGGCTCGGTAACCGATCAGCGTTGTCCGCGTCCGGAACCGTGTTGGCTGTGCACCCGGTCTCTGAAGGAGTGAAGGTTGGTTACCGTCAACGAGGTGCGGGGAAAAATGCAACTCTCGTTGTCGTTAGTGGAGGTACCGCACACGGCATAGGTTTGAGTGCGCCTTCGCCCACGACTTCGCTGCGTCAGCGGGTTACCTCGTTTGGGGTTGGAGCACTCGATGCTGCCGGTAGAGCCATGTCACCATTTAGCATTGGTGGAAAGCAACGCTGGTTTGCCGAACCCCCACACCAACACGTCTCTATGTTGTGGTTGAACAACGAATCTGTTCTACCACGCGTGGGTGATCAGGTGCCTGCTCAAGTACGGTTCACTACATCACGCTTTGACTCTGTGTCTGTTGTCTGATCTTGTTGGGTGTCAATCGCGACCCGAATTGCAAAGTAGAGCGTCGCTGAAATGTGGACGAAGGTAGCTGCTGCATACCATTGGGGTGTAAGTGTTTGTGATCCTTCAATTCCGTATCCGGCGAGGAACCACCAGATCCCAATAAAGTAGACAACTTCACCGAACTGCCAGATCAGGAAGTCTCGCCAGTTGGGCCGAGCCAATACGGCAATCGGTACTAGCCAGAGTACATATTGCGGTGAATACACCTTGTTGGTAACGACAAATGCGGCGAGAATCAGGAATGAAATCTGTGCAATGTTTGGTGAACTTGGGGCCCTCTTTACCAGAAATGCAATCCCAATGAGCAGGAGCGCGAATAGTGCGGTTGACGCATAATTGAGTAAGTTGTTGGGGATTGTTGGCAGACCTATTTGGGTTAAGGCGTACCAGAAAGAACCGAAATCAATTGATCGGCCAAAGTTGAACGTGTAAAAGTGAATCCATCCTTCAAAGTTTGCGATGGCAAAAGGGACGTTGACCGTAAGGAAAGTTAAGATTGCCGCTGCGATCATGGTCAGTGTTGGTCGCCATGAATTACTTTTCCACGCTAAAAGAATAAAGCCGAAGAGAAGAAATATTGGATAAAACTTTGACGCTATGGCAAGACCGAGTAAAACTCCCGTAAGTGCTGATTTCTCTTTGGACCAGGCAAGAAATGCCAAGGCAACCAGTGCAATCGGAATGAGATCCCAGTTAATTGTTGCAGCAAAAATCATGGTGGGAGCAAAAACAATCATTGAAGCTCGCCACGGATCTTTCGGCTTAGTCAATGCAGTCGCGACTATGGTGACAACAAAGGGAATGAATAGAAGAATTACGTTGACATCGAAGAACGCTCGGTATCCGTCAGGGTAGAGCGGAAGGACCCACCCGGTAATGACCGCCGAGATATACATGAAGACACCGGTACCAACCGGATACTCCAAATATATTTCGTTTGATCCCGTTTGGATATAGGGAAATATTCCTTCGGCGAATCCTCGGTCCACATAAAGCGGTGGGATATCCGAGTAACACAGGTGCATGTAACGCTGGGGGTCACCCCAGCCGTTCGCCACACACGAAAAATCCAGGAAATATCCCAAGGAATAGGTCATCGCAGCCAAAATAATGAGAACGTAGATCGGCGGGAGAAGTGTGTAACTTCGATTGGCGAGTCGGCCAAACGGTCCGCCGAGACGCTCGGTGATTTTTGGCTCGCTCACGGTAGGATTATGGACTACCTTCGTCAATCAGCTGATCTGTTGGTGGCGCATCGGGTCCGAACTCATTCAAGGGATCAGCGCTTTCGTTGGAATCAACGACTGCGGGATCTGATCCCGTGGTTTCTGGCCCGAACTCATTTATTACTTCGGGTATTGGACAACCGTATGGAATCTCTTCCAGATCGGTTTCAATAAAGTCTGGGCATTCAACCGGGGTAAACACATTCTCCGGTGGCGCCGGGAATTCCATAACCGGTTCTGATTTGAGAGCGCCTTTCATGAACGCCGTCCAGATTGCTGCTGGGAAAGATCCACCGGTGACAGTGGTCAACCCACCTGTTCCTGACATAGAAATTGGTATTCCGCTTGAGTCTTCTTTCGCCATGAGAACAGCTGTTGAAATTTGTGGGGTGTAACCGGCAAACCAAGCGCTCTTATTGTCATCTGTCGTACCAGTTTTCGCGGCCGCTGGTCGATCAAGTGCAAGGGCAGCCTTTCCTGTTCCATCGGTAACAACTTTGGCGAGGGAATAGTTGACGCTGTTTGCGACATCAGGAATGAAGGCTGTTGTAAGTGTTGGCTGATATTCAAAAAGCAAACCGCCATTGGATCCGAATACTTGTTTAATGAACGTTGTGCTGCTGCGCACTCCTTCATTGGCAAATGTTGCGTAGGAATTTGCCATGTCTAAACCTGAGGGTGAAGAGGTACCAAGAACAAATGTTAGGTCGGGTGATTCTAGGTTCAGGCCTGGTGTTGATTCAGGAATACCGGCAGACAATGCGGCGTCGACGACACTATCCACACCAATGTCAGCCGTTAGTTCTACATAGGCGGAGTTAATGCTTAGTTCTGTTGCCTGCAGAAGTGAGACGACACCGTAGGAATTGTTTCCATAGTTGTTAAAGGTATAACCGTTAACGGTTGACGGTGAGTTTCCATTCCATAGTGAATTCAATTGCACTGATTGACCTAGTGCAGCGGCAAGCGCGAATGGCTTAAATGTTGAGCCCGCTTGGGCAAACTGCTGGGTGGCATTATTGATTTGGTCGGTAATGAAGTTGGCACCGCCATACATTGCGAGCACCTCACCCGTTCCCGGTCTCACCGCTGCCAGGCCAATGCGCAGTCCCTCTGTTCCCGACGTTGGACCCTCCTCCTTAACGGCGCGTTGAGCGGCACGCTGGGCCTTGCGGTCAAATGAGCTGATGACTTTTAATCCACCGAGTTGAATCTCTTCTTGGCCGTAGCCTTGAGCAGCTAACTGTTGCTCAACTGCTGTTAGCAAGAATCCAACTTGGCCACCGAGACGATCCTTTTGTTTAAAGGCAACAATTTCAGGGAATTGTGTTGAATCACGTTGCTCTTGGGTGATGTCACCCAGTTCTGCCATGGAGTCCAAAACATAGGACCATCGCGCTTTGAGTCCACTCAAATTTTCTTCGGGGCTGAGTCCCGACGGGGACTTGATAACCGATGCAAGTACTGCACCTTGGGCGAAGTCGAGTTCACTGACCGGAACCCCAAAATACGCGATTGATGCCGCTTCAATTCCATTTGCGTTTCGACCAAAGTAGATCGTGTTCAGGTAATCCTCAAGGATTTGCTCTTTTGAAATTACTGTTTCCAACTTAAATGCAAGGAGTGCTTCATTGACTTTGCGATTCCACGTCCGGTCTTGGGTAAGGAACGCGATTTTGGCGTACTGCTGGGTGATGGTCGATCCACCCTGGGTGTTACCTCCAGTTAAGTTGTTAAATGCTGCACGCGCAATTCCAACTGGTGAAATCCCACCGTGGTTGTAAAAGTCGCGGTCTTCTGCAGCAAGGACAGCCTGTTGAACTTCAAGGGGAATGGTGGCTAAGGGAACGGACCGGCGGGTTGATTCACCTAAGCGTCCTATTTCAGTTACACCGTCTGCATAGTAAACAACGGTCGCTTCACTTGTTGCCAGTTCATTGGGTGTTGGTACCTGGGTGCGGACCAGTAAAACCGCAAAAACGGCTACGCCCAAGGCAGCGAGAAGAAAAAAGATCCATAAGGTTCGACGCAACCAGCGACGTCGCCGACGCGGCGCGGTTGAATCAACGACTGTGCTCCGAGTGATCGGCTTCTTCTTTGCTGGGGTTGCCACGGTTGTCCTATCGGGGAAGGGGACAGTTTTCCAATTTCGCAGTTCTTTCAACTATTTCACTAATGTGACCTAGTCCAACAGATCATCGCCCTTAAAAGACGGTACGGCGCGCCGGGGAGTTCCATCGCCGAGTGAAAAGGCTCGAATCAGGTAGTTCCAGTGACAGTCGGGGCACACTTCCACAACATAAACCCGGAATTCACCGAATTTGCTGCACATCGGCGGTAATTCCTCTGCTTTACGAATTCTTCCGGCATAAGGACCCAGTTCATCACCGTATATGTAGTGCAAATCCACGAGGCCTTTGCTTTTACAGGCGGGGCAGTTGTCTTTTGCCTTTTCCCCATGGAACTTGGCTGCCTTGAGCAAATATGGGTCAGCCTCACAATAATCGCTGGTGAGAGCGCCTCCCCGGTGCAATTTTGTGATGTCAGCTGCCCGGGATAGGCCATAATCCACCACGTTTCGTGGTTTTTGTGGGTCTGAAACGGGTTCTGGCGCGGGAATCGGGCCTCTTTTGGGTGGATTTTTGGCCGATTCACCACGAGCTACCCGACCTCGTACCCCTTCCCTGCGCATCTGGGCCATGGACTGAGTTTAAACCACGTGTCGATATTTAGGGTAAGTGAGCAATAGATATATCGAAACGATATATTGATCCACATGAGTAGCCGCCGCGATGTCTTGAGCTTCGCAATCCTGGGCGTACTCGGTGACGGTCCACAGCATGGCTATGAGTTGCGCAAAAGACTCACCACGGTCCTTGGCCCATTTAGAGCACTTTCTTATGGCTCGTTATATCCAGCTCTCAAACGGATGAATGCCACCGGATTGATCGAGGAAGAGTCACTCACCCCGGCCACAGAAAGCACCGCACCCGCTCTATCCGGTCGGCGCGCTCGCATTGTTTATGCGATTACGGCAGAGGGCAAAGAAATTTTTGGTGAATGGGCCAATAAGCCAGGGCCTGAAGCCTGGGAGGACGAAGGCTTTGCCGCCCACCTCGCGTTTTTTTCCGCCACAGAAGAACGTACCCGCCTTCGCATATTGGAAGGCCGCCGCTCACGACTAGAAGAGCGCGTTGAGGCACTACGCGAATCACTCACCCGCGGTAAGGAACGTGTCGATGCCTACACACTTCAACTTCAACAGCACGGACTAGAAGGGGCCGAGCGCGAGGTGCGCTGGCTTACGGAATTAATTGATCAAGAGAAAGTAACCCAGGAAAGGTAAGAAATGAGTGCACAATCCGGCGGAGAAATTCGCGTAGCAATTGTTGGTGTTGGTAACTGTGCTGCATCCCTCGTTCAAGGGGTGGAGTACTACAAGAATGCCAAGGCAGGTGAGTTTGTCCCCGGACTCATGCACGTTGAATTTGGGCCTTATCACGTGAATTCCGTCAAGTTTGTTGTCGCCTTTGACGTCGACTCCAAAAAAGTTGGACTTGACCTCGCTGATGCAATCGGTGCTTCGGAGAACAACACAATCAAATTGTGTGACGTTCCCAGCACCGGCGTGAAGGTTTCACGTGGCCACACACTTGACGGTCTCGGTAAGTACTACCGCGAGACAATCACCGAGTCTGACGCTCCAGAAGTCGACGTTGTCCAGGCTTTGAAAGATGCCAAAGTTGACGTTGTTGTCTGCTACCTACCCGTTGGTTCAGAAGCTGCAGCCAAGTTCTACGCACAGTGCGCAATTGATGCCGGATGTGGTTTCGTTAATGCACTTCCTGTCTTCATTGCCGGAACACCTGAGTGGGCAAAGAAGTTCGAAGACGCTGGTCTCCCAATTGTCGGCGACGACATTAAAAGCCAGGTTGGTGCAACAATCACGCACCGTGTTTTGGCCAAATTGTTTGAAGACCGCGGCGTAATTGTTGACCGCACCTACCAACTCAATGTTGGTGGAAACATGGACTTCAAGAACATGCTCGAACGCGATCGCCTCGAATCGAAGAAGATTTCGAAGACGCAGTCGGTTACTTCTCAACTCACACATGACTTGGGCGATAAGAACGTTCACATTGGACCATCCGACTACATTGCCTGGCTCGACGATCGCAAGTGGGCATTTGTCCGCCTCGAAGGCCGCGCATTCGGTGACGTTCCCCTCAACCTCGAGTACAAGCTCGAAGTGTGGGATTCACCCAACAGTGCCGGTGTAATCATCGATGCAGTCCGCGCAGCAAAGATTGCCATGGATCGCAAAATTGGCGGACCGATTCTTTCGGCTTCCAGCTACTTCATGAAATCACCTCCGGTGCAGTACAACGACTCCGAGGCAAAGCAGGCAGTCGAAGACTTTATCGCTGGCACCATCGATCGATAGACCTTAGGCAGCCGGTAGCCTCTGTTCTTGTGCAGCGGCTACCGGTTGTTCGGTCCCTGCTTCGCCGTCGTGATTTCCGAGCCCTTTACAGCACTCGTTTAGTTGGCCAATTCGGAGACGGTTTTTTTCAGGCCGCACTTGCCTCATTTGTTCTTTTCTCACCGGAGCGTGAACCAAATGCCACTGCGATAGCGGTGGCATTTGGTATTTTGTTGTTGCCTTATTCCCTCATCGGGCCATTTGCCGGTGTCTTCCTTGACCGCTGGTTGCGGCGTAACATTTTGGTTCGTGCAAACTTACTCAAAGCACTATTAACAATTCCTGTCATGGCTGCCGTGCTCGCGGGAGAAGACTCGGTGATCCTGGGAGTTTCCGTCCTTGCTGTTCTCGGTGTTGGTCGATTCATCTTGGCAGGACTCTCCGCGTCCTTGCCTCATGTTGTTAAAGGCAAAGAGCTCATCTATGCAAATGCACTGACACCAACCTCGGGAACCATTGCTTTCGTTATTGGCGCAACCACCGGTTTAGGGATTCGGCAAGTGTTTGGCGGTGGCGATGCCGGCAGCGTGGCACTACTCATGTTTGCAATAGGTACTTTCATCTCTGCCTCATTTATTGCGAGAACATTTGCAGTCCATGCATTGGGACCAACACACCAAATCAAGCACTCATTGGTTGACTCACTACGTGGGGTAACGGGAGAGCTTGTTTCTGGTGTTCGCACATTGGGTTCACACGCAGACGCCGCCAGAGCGCTCGCACTCGTTGCAATTAACCGGATTTCATTCGGTGTCGTCACGGCTGGAGCGCTACTACTACTTCGAAACACATTCCACCAAAGTTCCAATGCTAATGCGGCACTAGCCGACTTTGCGATCCTTTCTGGCTTTGCGGCTACGGCCGCACTCCTCGCAGCAATTGTGACCCCGTGGGTGACCCGAAAAATTGGAATCCCCCGATGGTCCTCTTTAACCGTGGCCCAAGCATCGGTAGGCATGCTGGTTTTTGCATTTGGCGCCACACTTCAGAGTTTCCCGTTGTTACTCGTAACTGCGTTTAGTCTCGGATTTGCGGGCCAAGCAGTCAAGGTGTGTTCTGACACGGTTATTCAACGTAAAATTCCCGATGAGAGCCTGGGCCGCATCTTCTCCCTTTTTGACATGAGTGTGAATGTCGCCCTGGTTTCCGGGATCATCCTGGTGGCACTACTTGCCCCGGTTTCAGGTGTCGCCCCAATTCTGTACACCGCTGTTGGTATCGGCCTGGTTACGGCCAGTTTGTGGTACTGGCGTGCGGGCAGTAATAACCCGGCGTGACCCGCTGACTAGCGGGAAAATCTTTACCTTTTGGCAGCATGTTCGCGGTCTTGATACGCAGATCAGGGGTCATTGAGTAGGGTTCGGCTATGTCTAATGGAGCTACAGAGCAGTATCAGCGCAGTCCGGTTACTCGCGATCGAGTCCGTCCCCGGACCATTTTCTCGGTCATAGTTTTTGTCCTAGCAACAATCTTGACCCCCGTTTCTGTTGCTGGACACTGGGCTCACTCCACAATCATTGACACGGAGCGGTACATCGAGACTGTAGGTCCAATTGGTGCGAGCCCTGAAGTGCAGGCCGCGTTCGCCGAAGTTGTCACCAACTCGATCGTGGCACAAGTAGATACAGAATCCATAGTAAGTGATTTCCTTGGTGGGATTCTTCCGAACAGTGCGATAACCGACCGTCTAGCTGGCCCCATTTCCACAGGTATCAATGGTTTGATTGGCCAAGCGGTAGACACTTTCGTAACCTCAGATGCTTTCACTACGGCTTGGTTGGCACTCAATAAAGCCGCCCAAAAAGGATTCCTTGCACTTCTGCAGAATGAACCCAGCGGACCTATTGAGCTGCAGGGCGATGATGTTGTTCTCAACCTTGATTCGGTGATCAAACTCGCCCAAGAAAAATTGGTCGAAAATGGAATTTCCTTCGCGGCTAACATCACGGTCCCAACAACAGATAAGCAATTTGTGTTGATGAGTGCTCCAGCTCTTAGTCAAGCGCGGACTTTCTATGCATTCTCCGCGCCAATCCTCGCTTGGATCATGGTCTTGATCGCGGCCTTGTTTATTCTTGCAATCGTGTTGGCACGACGTAGGGCCCGAACAACCGTCGCTGTCGGTATCGTTGTTGTCGCTTCATCTCTCGCGCTTTACGCCGCAACCGTTTTTGGTGAAGGAGCCGTCAATAATCAATTTGCCGGTACCATTTTTGAGAGCGCCGCCATTGTTGTTTATCAAAGCTTCCTAGCCTATCTCATCTC
>CANMNM010000046.1 GCA_947499275.1 Actinomycetota bacterium
CGGCATCTGGGGAAATAACCGTGATTTTGCTGGTGTCTACCTTTGCTGCTACATGTGCGGCCAGTAATGGCAGTGCGAACAGGTGGTCAACGGGTCCATCGAAAAATCCTTGGATCTGCGAGGTATGCAAATCAACCGTCATTAGGCGATTGGCACCGGCAGCTTTGAACAGGTCTGCCATCAATCGCGCTGAGATTGGTTCCCGGCCGCGGTGCTTCTTGTCTTGACGCGCGTAACCATAGAAGGGGACAACGACCGTGATGCGTTTTGCGGATGCGCGCTTGAGCGCGTCGATCATGATCAGTTGTTCCATGATCCACTTGTTAATCGGGGTGGTGTGACTTTGGAGAACGAATGCGTCTCCTCCGCGAACTGACTCGCGAAAACGAACGAAGATCTCACCATTGGCAAAGTCGTGTGCGGTAACGGGTGTGAGGTCAATCCCCAAATGCGCCGCGACTTGGTCCGCCAACTCCGGGTGCGCCCTGCCAGAAAGCAGCAGGAGATGCTTTTGAGTTGGGACTGACTTCTCGGCCACTGCTCCACCTTTACTGTTTGCGTTCTATTTCACGACAGAACATCTTGACTTGTATTTGGTGCGGGGAAGAAGAGGTTATTGCCCCAACCTTTCCATGTGGCTATTGCTCGGTCTCAAGCGCCCTCTCGGCTGCCTTCGCTGAGCTCGTTCCTGGTCTCTTTCGCAATACCCACTTCAGGATATTGCGCTGTTGCGCCCGGCCAACCGCCATTGAGCCGGCAGGTACGTCATCGGTGATCACCGAGCCAGCAGCGGTATAGGCACCGTCACCAATCACAATCGGCGCAATCAACATATTGTCTGACCCAACCCGGACGTGATTCCCAACCGTTGTGTGATGTTTTTCAACACCGTCATAGTTCACAAAAACTGTTCCCGCACCAATGTTGGTTCCCTCACCGATAGTGGCATCCCCCACATAAGACAAATGTGGCACTTTCGATCCGGCGCCGAGTTGGGAATTTTTCATCTCAACAAATGCACCCGCTTTACCTCCGTCACCGATCACCGTGCCCGGGCGTAAATAGGTGTATGGGCCAACGGTCGCCCCAGCCCCAATGACAACGAGCTCTGCCCACGTGTGACGGACGATGGCGTTTGCCCCGACTTCAGCCGAAATCAAAGTGGTGCCCGGTCCAATCTGTGCCCCGGCTTCAATGGCGGTGGGGCCACGCAAGATCGTTTGCGGGAGCAGAGTCACGTCTGCTGCTAATTCCGCATCAATGTCAATCCACGTAGATGCTGGGTCCAGCATTGTGACGCCGGCTTGCATCCATTTCACATTAATTCGATCTCGCATGATTGCCGCAGCCTGAGCGAGTTGGGCTCGGTCATTGATTCCCATGATGTCGTTGGTGTCTTGGGCGCCGATCCCAATCACGACTCCCCCGCCTGCAGTCATAATTCCAATTACGTCGGTGAGGTATTCCTCCCCTTGTGAATTGTGAGAATTCAACCCAGCAACGGCCGTGTGCAGTGCAGCACCGTCAAATGTGTACATGCCCGAATTGATTTCCTGGATTTCCCGCTGCTGCGGGGTGGCATCTTTTTCTTCAACGATTCCCGTGACCAGATCACCGGATCGAATTATGCGTCCATAACCAAAGGGGTTTACAAAGTTTGCGGTCAACACCGTGGCTTGCGCCTGGCGCTCCACATGACTATTCAAAAGATTAGTTAATGATGAACCTGTGAGAAGTGGAGTGTCTCCGGTCAGCACCACAACGGGTGACTCACTTGCGGAAACTCCACGGCCTTCGAGGAACTCCAGAGCAATCCGGACCGCGTGTCCGGTTCCATTGCGTTGTTCCTGTTCGACGGTCACAACCCACGGCGCAATTTCATCGAGGTGCGCGATCACCTGATCTTTGCCGCTTCCCACCACGACAACCAGATGCTCTGGCTCAAGGGTTGCCGCAGCTTCAATAACGTGGCCCAACAAACTACGGCCAGCGATCTCGTGCAAAACCTTGGGGGTTGTTGACTTCATTCGAGTTCCCTGCCCAGCCGCAAGGATGATCACAATGGGGGCTCGCACGGCACTAGCCTAGTTTGTTGGGATCTCGGTCCGAGGATCATCGAAAAAGGATGACAAAATTCTAAGCTCCCGGGGGAGGGATCGAACCTCCGTTGACGGATTCAAAGTCCGCTGTCCTGCCGCTAGACGACCCGGGATCATGCGTGAGACACCTTATGGCGTGGGGTGAGCCGACATTGCGTGAGCCTGACTTCTGAATCATTCGGCGGTGCGAGTTGCAGGTTACGCCACCGTAGGTTACGCTTGCGTAAGTTAGATATTTTCTAATGTGAAATTGTCGAATAGATGAGGGAGTTCGCGTGAGTGTTATGAGTCAAGAGGTCCTCGATCGTGAACCCGCGGTTGATGAAAGCGCCCAGGACCTTGTTTATCTTGGCTTAACGATGCGGATCATCATCGGGGCATTCGTTGTTATTCCCCTCATCGCTGTTGCATGTGCACTCCCCATCGCGTGGGGTGGCTGGCTCAGTTGGCTCGACATCACACTCGCTATCGGCCTCTGGTTACTTACCGCCGGCGGTATCACGATCGGCTACCACCGATACTTCACCCACGGGTCATTTAAAGCCAATCGCACCGTCAAAATCATCTTGGCAGTTTTCGGATCCCTTGCAATTGAAGGTTCGCTGGATCAGTGGGTTGCCGACCACCGGAAGCATCATAAATTCTCTGATGAAGTTGGTGACCCTCATTCACCATGGCGCTTTGGTACAAGTAAAGAAGCAATCGGAAAAGGTCTCCTTTACGCACATGTTGGTTGGCTTTTCGATGACGACAACACCGGAATTGATAAGTACGCACCCGATATCGCCAGCGACAAAGACCTCAACTGGATTTCAAAGCACTTTTCAGTGTTTGTTATTGCCAGCCTGCTGCTTCCCGCTGTTCTCGGTGGCCTGATCACCTGGTCCTGGATGGGCGCTGTGACCGCATTCTTTTGGGCGGGCCTAGTTCGCGTCGCATTCGTGCACCACGTCACCTGGTCAATCAACAGTATCTGTCACGTGTTTGGTAATCGACCATTCACTTCGCGTGATCTCTCCAGCAATGTTGCATGGCTTGCAATTCCGTCATTGGGTGAGTCATGGCACAACCTGCACCACGTTGATCCAACTGCCGCGCGACACGGTGTGATGAAAGGTCAAATCGATATCTCAGCCAGCTTTATCAAGGGCATGGAGAAAACAGGTTTGGCAACTGACGTTCGCTGGCCAAAGGCAGAACGCTTGGCCAAAAAACTTAAAGACCCTAATGACCGATTCCGCCTTCGCGGTTACACCGGCGAATAAATCATGCCCACTGCACTTGACGGAGAGCTAAATGACGGTGAGCGG
Source organism: Actinomycetota bacterium (assembly GCA_947499275.1). Lineage (GTDB taxonomy): Bacteria > Actinomycetota > Actinomycetes > S36-B12 > S36-B12 > UBA4592. Next base: position 3,410 of record CANMNM010000046.1, read on the forward strand.
AATCTGGCCAGTGTCACCGAGTTAAGGACCGCCCCCGTCCCCGCCGCCCGCAAACCAAGTGGCGCGAAAGTGCGCATGACGGGGCAGCAGCGTCGGGAGCAACTACTCAATGTGGGGCGAAAACTTTTTTCCGAAAAAGGATTCGAGACCGTAACCGTTGAAGAGATTGCAGCAAAAGCCGATGTCTCCAAACCGGTCGTCTACGAACACTTCGGCGGCAAAGAAGGCCTCTACGCGGTTGTCGTTGATCGCGAGACGAATTTCCTGCTCGATTCCATTAGCCAAGCACTCGCCGGATCACGCGGTAAGGGCGCCAGTGCCCGCGAACTCGTTGAGCAAGCTGGTCTTGCCTTATTTGATTACATTGATTCCAATCCACAAGGGTTTCGGATCTTGGTGCGTGACTCACCCGTCACCGCGCAGACGGGTTCATTTGCCAGCCTTATGGTCGATATTGCCACCCAGGTCGAAGACGTATTGGCCGCTGAATTCAAGGCGCACGGAATAAACGACAAATTTGCCCCAATGTATTCCCAGATGTTGGTAGGCATGGTGGCCTTCACCGGACAATGGTGGCTTGATGTTCGCAAACCCAAGAAAGAGGAAGTCGTCGCCCACGTGGTGAATTTGGCCTGGAACGGACTCAAGCACCTCGACCCCAAACCGACGTTAGCTCCCAAAAACAAGTCCTGAACTCTCAAGATTCTTGACATCAAGATTCTTGACCTAAGATGTTGTTATGGCCCGGCCCGATGACGTCGATCAGATTGTTGCCGCTTGGCAGGTGCAACGTCCAGACCTTGACGTTTCCCCCCTGCAGGTCCTCTCACGACTCACTCGAGTATCGGCGCAACTAGATACCGCTCGTTCGCAGGCATTTCGTGATCACAATCTAGATTCATGGGAATTTGACGTCTTGGCCGCTCTTCGCAGAACGGGACCCCCATTCACCCTGTCAGCGGGAACACTCGCGACCCAAACCCATGTCACGAGTGGCACCATGACCACCCGGGTGGACCGATTACTTGAACGTGGATTTGTCACCCGATTCCCCGACGAGAATGACCGACGAGGGGTCCTCATAGCACTCACCGCTGCGGGTCAACGCGGTGTTGATGGAGCGCTCAAAGATTTATTGGAACGTGAAAAAGTTGCCTTGAGCGGATTAAGTTCGTCAGAGCAGGAACAGCTTGCCGACCTACTTCGCGGCTTACTGGATCGGCTTTAGTCGCTAATTATTCGGGTGATCGCAGGGCCCGTGGCAATGCGCACACTTCGACAAACGCCGGCGCCCGAAAGGCTCGCCGCAAGATTCACGGCATCGTCTTGACTTCGCGCAAGGAAAAGACAGGTGGGTCCGCTGCCAGAAACCATAGCTCCGATAGCACCCAAATCACGTCCAACATCAAGAGTTTTGCCCAGACTCGGCATCAAAGCCATTGCTGCAGGTTCAAGGTCATTCATCAACTCTGCTCCAAGTTCACGTGAATCACCGGCTCGCAGGGCGAGCAATAACTGCGTGGGGACCTCAGGCGGCCCTGAACGCAGAACACTTTGCATCCGGTCAAATTCGGCGTAGACCTTTGGTGTCGACAGACCACCTTCGGCGAGGGCAATCACCCAGTGATACTCGCCGGTTGCGATCACACTGGTAACCAATTGACCACGACCCTGGCCCAGCGCTGTTCCTCCGCGCAAGGAAAAAGTGACGTCAGAGCCCAATTGGGCGGCCAAGCTCTCCAGCTCCTCACGTGATGTATTCGTCTCCCATAAACGATCACATGCAATGAGGGCACCTGCTGCATCTGCAGAACCACCAGCCATTCCACCCGAGACCGGGATTCGCTTCTCTATATGCAAATCAACCTGTGACTTTATGCCATGGTGTTGTGCCAACAGTTTGGCAGCCTTCACCGCCAAGTTAGAGTCATTGACCGGCAACCACTGAGCGCCTTCACCTTCGATCGTAAGAGTGACACCGCTCGAACTTGGTTTCGCGGTGACCGTGTCGAAAAGTGAAATTGCGTGAAAGACCGTGATGAGTTCGTGAAAATTGTCTGCACCCAGTGGTGCAACACCTAAAGCCAGATTTATTTTTGCCGGGACTTCGACGATTACCGGGTCATTTCGCATAACCTGCAAAGTCTATTGCGAGGAAAGTCGTTGCGCTTTGATTGCTGCAGAGAGCCGAATAAAGGATGGCAATTCAAGGGTCTCTGCCCGTGCACCCGGATCAATCTCGGCCTGCATTAACACTTGCTCGGCTAACGGTGCGCTCCCAATGAAGTCCGCGAGGCCCGCTCGTAATGTCTTTCGGCGGTGAGCAAATGCTGCGTCAATGACCTGAAAAACCTCGCGACGGTCTTCCTCAATGTGACTGTGAGGGTGGGTAACGTGAATACGAACAAGACCTGAATCAACATTGGGGGCAGGCCAGAAAACATTTTTACCGATGTTACCGGCCGCTTCTGCTTTACCAAACCACTGAATTTTCACGCTCGGGATTCCATAGATTCGCGAGCCGGGACCAGCACACAGCCGGTCAGCAACTTCTTTTTGCACCATAACCAAAACACCGGTCAAGGTTGGGAACTCTGCAAGGAAATGTAGGAGAACGGGAACAGCAACGTTGTACGGGAGATTCGCAATGAGCGCCGTTGGTGCAGGTGTCAGCTCACTCGACTGGATCTGCATTGCATCTTGATGAAGAACTGTCAGTTTGCCCATGAGTTCCGGACACATTTCTTGGACCGTGATGGGTAATTGGTCGGCCAGTCTGGCGTCAATTTCAATCGCTGATACATGAGCCGCAACTTCGAGTAATCGAAGCGTCAAACTCCCCAAGCCAGGACCCACTTCTGCGACACGACTTTTTGCATCAATTTTTGATTGCTCGACAATATAACGAACAGTATTTGGGTCGATGACAAAGTTTTGTCCAAGTTTCTTCGTGGGGATAATCCCGACTCGAGCAGCTAATTCACGGATTGCTCCTGCGCCAAGTGCGGCGCCCACAATCACCAACTCCCAAATGCACGAATTGCGTTATCCGTCAAAAGTTGCGTGGCTTCTAATTCGGAGAGTCCTCGAAGATCTGCAATTGTTCGCACGGTGTAGGGCATGAGGTAACTGGCATTGACTTTGCCTCGATTAGGCATCGGCGTTAAATACGGCGCGTCAGTTTCCACCAAGATTAAATCCAATGGAGCGACCATCAATGCCTCACGCAAGGCCACCGAGTTTTTAAAAGTGATTACTCCAGCGAAAGACATGTACCAACCGTGTTGCGCGCAAATTCTCGCCATGTCTGCATCACCGCTGAAGCAATGGAAAACCACAGTCTGCGGCGCACCTTGGTCCAAAAGAACCGAAATGACGTCTTCATGGGAGTCACGATCATGGATCACTAACGTTTTATCCACTTGCTTAGCAAGGTCAATATGAAAACGAAATGACTCGTGTTGCGCCGGACGACCACTTTCACCCGTTCGGTAATAGTCCAAACCTGTTTCACCGATTCCGCGAACCTGGGGTGAAAGTGCTAACTCCGCAATTTCTTCGAAGGCACTTGCAAGACCACCCTTTTCCGCTAGACGTGGCGCTTCATTGGGGTGCAGAGCAACGGTTGCAATTACCGAAGGAAAACGATTGGCAGCCTCAACCGCCCAACGGGAAGAGGCAACGTCACACCCAACTTGAACAACTCGATCAACCCCCACTTCACGTGCCCGATCAAGTAATTGTTGTGGATCTGGCGCATGACTACCGTGTAGTGAATTGTCGTGAACGTCTAAATGGGTATGTGAATCAATTACCGTTCCCACAAGTGGCTCTGGGGCAGTTGGCCAATTCGTTGCCTCACCCATTAGATGCTTTCAGGATCCTCGAGACGCGGGAAGAGCGATTCACCTTTGTGAACGCGAACTCCTGCAGGCAACTGACCCCATGTACTCGCGCTTTCAACCCTTTGATCACACAGTTCGCCGAGGGCTTCGCGAGCACCAATATTTGACCACATTAACTCCATGGCTTTGGGCATCACAGGGTTGTAGAGAACAGCGATCGCCCGCAACGACTCACAGACCGTATAGAGCACCGTTGCAAGTGCGCCATATGTCTCTTCACTTTTTGCGAGCACCCATGGCTCTTGCTCGGTTACATAGCCATTGATGTGTTCAATGAAAGTTCGCACTTGACCAATCGCACCGGCGAAATCAAGTTCATCAATGCATGCGTTCGCATCAACCACAGTCTTGGTAAGTAATGCATGAATCGTTTTTTCAACATGACTGATAGGTCCTTCAGCTGGCAGTTGACCTTCGAAATACTTACCCACCATTGCGGTTGCCCGAGAAACAAGGTTTCCCAATCCGTTGGCTAGTTCGGAGGTGTAACGAGCGCTCATGTCCTCCCACGAGAAGGAACCGTCTTGACCAAATGCAATTGCACGCATGAAGTAGTAACGGAATGCATCAGAGCCAAAATGATCGATGATCAACTCAGGGGCGATGCCTGTGAGTTTTGTCTTTGACATTTTTTCACCACCGACCAGCAACCAGCCGTGGGCAAAAACTTGTTTGGGCGGCTCCAAGCCTGCTGCCATTAACATCGCCGGCCAGTACACCGCGTGAAAACGCAAAATATCTTTGCCCACTAAATGGACGTCGGCCGGCCAAACTCGTTCAAACAGTTCCGCCTCGGTGGTTGCGGGTTCGGCGCCGTAACCGACCGCTGTTATGTAGTTCAATAATGCGTCAAACCACACGTAAACAACTTGGGACTCATCCCAGGAAAGTGGGATTCCCCATTTCACACTTGATCGTGACATCGAAATATCAACTAGGCCACCGCGAAGGAAACTCATAACCTCGTTGTAGGCACTCGCAGGTCGAACCGCATTGGGGTTGGCTTCATAGCGATCAATGAGGGGTTGTGTGAAGTCTGAAAGTTTGAAGAACCAGTTGTCTTCACT
>CANMNM010000047.1 GCA_947499275.1 Actinomycetota bacterium
TTGGCTCTGGCTTAATCATGCTGACAATTTTGTTGTTGGCCGATCAACGCATGCGAGTCGGTGTGAAAAAGGTTGTCAAGGGACTGCGTAACCATGATTTCCCACGCTGGTACATCTTGGGTGGCATACTCGGTGGGGCATTTGTTGGTGTTCAGGCAAGTGTCGTCCCACTCATTGGTGTCGCACTATTCACTGTCGCTTTCGTTGCAGGTCAAAGCTCTAATGCGCTCCTTGTTGACCGAATGGGTCTGGGCCCTGCGGGTCGTACGGCGATTAGCCCGACCAGAGTGATCGCGAGTGTGCTTGCAGTGTGTGGCGTAATCGTCGCCGTATCAAATCGGTTGACCGGCGAAATCTCACTCATGCCAGTGGCTTTATCCTTCCTTGTGGGTGCACTGGTAGCTGTCCAGCAGGCCATCAACGGTCGAATCGGCATCACGGCGGGAAATGCGTTTTCATCGACGTGGTTCAACATGGTTTTTGGAACCAGCGCACTACTGGCTGCTTCATTCACCCAGGTTTTCTGGGGTGACATGCATGTGACAGCTCTTCCGAATGATTCATGGTGGGTGTACACCGGGGGCATCGTGGGTGTTGTTTACATCGCAATGTCAGTCTGGGTTGTCCCAAAAGTAGGCGTGTTGATTTTCGTGTTGATCTCCGTTAGCGGACAACTCACTGGAGCACTCTTTCTCGATGTCGTGATGCCAACCAGTGGAACGGTGATCACACCCACGCTGTTTATCGGTGTTGGACTCACTTTCGCCGCGGTTGCACTGTCAGTGTCACCGCGACTGCTGACATCTAGGCGTTAGGTTCGCGTTAGGAGTGCAAAACATTATGGGCGAGGCGTAGTCAGGACCTGAAGGGGCCGTGAACCTCGCATGGGAGAGACTACGTCCATGATTCTTGACGGAAAAGCAACGGCAGCACTAGTCAAGGCTGAACTCAAGGTCAGAGTCGATGCACTCAGAGCGCAGGGGATCGTGCCAGGGCTGGGCACGGTTCTGGTGGGTGAAGACCCAGGTTCGCACGCGTATGTTGGCGGCAAGCACAAGGACTGCGCCGAAGTTGGGATTTCATCGATTCGAATCGACCTGCCCACTAATTCAACCCAGGCAGACGTTGATGCACATATTTCTGAATTAAATGTTGATCCAAGCGTCACCGGTTACATCGTTCAACTTCCACTGCCCAAGCATTTGGATGCGAACCGAGTTCTTGAACTGATGGATCCGGGCAAAGACGCTGACGGGTTGCACCCCATGAACCTAGGTCGACTCGTGTTGGGCATCCCGGCTCCGCTGCCATGTACTCCAGCCGGAATCGTTGAACTGCTCAGGCGTTATGAAGTGCCGATAAATGGCGCCCACGTTGTCATTGTTGGTCGGGGAGTCACCGTTGGCCGACCATTGGGGCTCCTGCTCACCCGTAAAAGTGAAAACGCGACCGTGACCCTGTGCCACACCGGGACGAAGGATCTTTCAGAGCAACTCAGGCGAGCCGACATTATTGTTGCGGCGGCTGGAGTCCCCGGCATAGTCACGGCAGCCGATGTAAAGCACGGCGCAGCGGTGCTTGATGTTGGGATTACGAGAACCGATGCTGGTTTGGTAGGAGATGTGGCGCCCGATGTCATCGATGTTGCTGGATTCCTGGCACCCATGCCGGGCGGTACTGGCCCGATGACCCGTGCCATGTTGCTGGCAAATGTTGTTGCCCGCGCCGAGGAATTGGCCACAGGTTGAATCAGATGGCAAATTCACGCGAGGAAAATGTACACCGGCTTCCCCGGTCAAGGTTTCGGCAATGGCCAATCTCACTCGTTCTCCTAGGGATCGCAGTTTCTATGGTTTTCGTGGCAACGGACCACTTTCGGCGGGGTTCCTTGGTCCTCGCGGTGAGCGTTGTGCTGGCCATTTTCCTGCGGCTTTTCCTGCCCGAGAACCAGGCCGGGATGCTGTCTGTCCGCTCGAAAAGCGTCGATGTCGCCATTTTGACCGTTTTGGGTGTGGGATTGGCCATATTCGCCCTATGGGTACCTGCCCCGAACTAAAAATAGAAGGTGCGAGGCGGTATCTTGACGTCAAGATATTTTTTCTAGTCCGCACATCCACGAAGGAGATAACACATGGCTCGCTCTGGCAAGATTTCAGTAATCGGCGCAGGTTTCTATGGTTCTACGACAGCTTTGCGTCTGGCTGAATACGACATCTTTGAAACAGTTGTTCTCACCGATGTTGTTGAGGGTAAGGCTGAAGGTCTCGCACTTGACATGAACCAGTCGCGCTGGATTGAAGGATTTGAAACCAAGTTAGTTGGCCAAACCACGGGAATGGACGGCAGTGGCTACGAAGCTATTTCCGGTTCCGACATCGTTGTCATGACTGCAGGCCTTCCCCGCAAGCCCGGCATGAGCCGGATGGATCTGATTGAAACAAATGCCAAAATCATGCGTGGTGTCTGCGAAAACATCGCCAAGCATGCGCCCAATTGCGTTGTGATCAACGTGGCCAACCCACTTGATGAAATGACCGCGCTCGCACAAATTGTCACCAAGTTCCCGTACAACCGCGTGATTGGGCAAGCGGGGATGCTGGACACGGCCCGCTTTTCCCACTTTGTTGCCGAGGCACTCAATGTCCCCGTTGGATCTGTCACAACACTGACCCTTGGCTCACACGGTGACACCATGGTCCCTGTTGCATCGGCCTGCAGTGTTGACGGCAAGCCACTGAGTGATCTGCTCTCAGCGGATCAGATTGAGGAACTTGTCGTGCGCACCCGCAATGGCGGAGCCGAAATTGTTGCCCTGTTGAAAACGGGGTCTGCCTACTACGCCCCATCAGCTGCAGCAGCCCGCATGGCCCGTGCAGTCCATGAAAACTCCGGCAAGGTAATGCCCGTGTGTGCGTGGGTTGATGGTGAATACGGCCTCTCCGGTGCCTACCTCGGGGTTGAAGCCGAAATCGGCAAAGAGGGGATCAAGAAGATAGTTGAAACCCCGCTCACCGATTCAGAAAAAGTCCTGCTCGTCGAAGCCTATGAAGCGGTCAAAGCCAAGCAAGCCGACGTATCCGCCCTCTAAGAACGAACACTTTTTCCACTAAGCCCACACTCAAGGAGTAATTCGCATGTCGCAAAAAATCAAGGTTGTTAATCCGGTCGTTGAACTAGATGGCGACGAAATGACTCGAATCATTTGGCACTTTATCAAGGCTGAGTTAATTGAAAAATACCTTGATGTTGACCTGAAGTACTACGACTTGAGCATGGAAAACCGTGACGCAACAGATGACCAGGTCACGATCGATTCGGCACATGCAATCCAGAAATATGGTGTCGGTGTGAAATGCGCAACCATCACCCCTGATGAAGCGCGTGTTGAAGAATTTGGTCTGAAAAAAATGTGGAAGTCACCTAATGGAACGATTCGCAATATTCTTGGCGGCGTTATTTTCCGGGAGCCAATTATTATTTCAAATATTCCTCGGCTCGTTCCCGGTTGGACCCAACCGATCATTATCGGTCGTCACGCATTCGGTGACCAATACAAGGCGACAGATTTCAAGGTTCCCACCGCGGGCACACTGACCATGACTTTTACTCCAACCGATGGTTCTGAACCGATGGAATTCAACGTCTTTGACTTCCCATCCGGGGGCGTCGCCATGGGTATGTACAACCTGGACGAGTCAATCCGCGACTTTGCACGCGCCTCAATGCGTTATGGCCTCACTCGTGGTTACCCCGTTTACCTCTCGACAAAGAACACAATCCTGAAGGCGTATGACGGTCAGTTCAAAGATATTTTTGCTGAAATATTTGAGACTGAATTCAAAGCAGAATTTGAGGCTGCAGGAATTACCTATGAACACCGGTTGATCGACGACATGGTGGCTGCCGCCATGAAGTGGGAGGGTGGCTACGTCTGGGCCTGCAAGAACTACGACGGTGACGTCCAGTCGGACACTATTGCTCAGGGTTTTGGTTCACTGGGCTTGATGACTAGTGTGCTGATGACACCCGATGGCAAGACGGTGGAAGCTGAAGCTGCCCACGGAACGGTGACCCGACACTACCGCCAACATCAGCAAGGAAAGCCAACGTCCACAAACCCAATTGCGTCAATCTTTGCGTGGACACGCGGGCTTGAGCACCGAGGCGTACTCGACAGCACCCCCGAGGTAAGCGAGTTTGCTCGCACACTTGAGCGGGTTTGTGTTGAAACTGTTGAAGCGGGTGACATGACCAAAGATTTGGCCATGTTGATCGGTCCGGAACAGAAGTGGCTAACCACACAGGATTTCCTGAGCGCAATTGACACCCGTCTGCAGGGAGCAATGCGTTCCTAACGTGGATAAAGATCTAAGGTTGATCCTGTGAGCGAGATCCTGGTCAACTTTGGTGTGATCTTAATTTTTGTCGTGATCGGTGGTTTTTTTGCTGCGGCCGAACTCGCTTTGGTTTCCGTTCGGGAGAGCCAGGTCACTCGTTTGGCGGAGACTTCAAAGCGTGGACGCGTTCTTGCCGGTTTAACCGCTGATCCCGGGCGCTTCCTTGCGGCCGGTCAAGTGGGGGTGACCCTCGCCGGGTTCATTTCGGCAGGTTTTGGCGCGGCAACTCTGGCACCTGAACTTGCCGTCCCGCTTGAGAACTGGGGGCTCAGTAGGGCGGCGGCCAGCACGGTCGCATTTATTTTAATCACGGTCGTCATCGCTTACATCTCATTGGTTTTAGGAGAATTGGTTCCCAAGCGAATTGCACTGCAGCGGGTGGAGCAGGTCGCACTATTTGTCGCCGGACCTATTGAGCTCACGGCAAGGATCACCCGACCCTTTATTGCCGCATTGGGCGTGTCGACAAATCTGATTGTCCGTCTGTTGGGAATTGACCCCAAAGCGGCCAACAAACAGATGAGTGGTGAAGAACTCCGAGACCTGGTGGCAGCGCACGAAGACCTCAGCGTTGAAGAGCGGGAAATGATTGACGACATTTTTGCCGCAGGGGAACGCGAGCTCAGGGAAGTCATGATGCCTCGTACAGAGGTGTCCTTCCTGGATGCATCGTTGTCAGTAGCCAAGGCGATTCGTTTAATTGCTGACCAACCACATTCACGTTATCCGGTGATTCGCGGTAGCGCTGATGAAGTGGTCGGCTTCGTCCACATTCGTGATCTACTCGACCCAGACCTCAATGACCCCAGCATTCTCGTTGGCAGGTTGGCGCGCGAGGTTTTAACTTTCCCAGCGAGCAAGGAAGTGATCAGCACACTGACTGAAATGCGTCGAATGAGGGCGCATTTAGCAATGGTCCAAGATGAATACGGTGGCACGGCCGGTCTGGTCACCATGGAAGATTTGGTGGAGGAACTCATCGGTGATATCAAAGATGAATATGACGTGGAATCCCCAGCCCATGAACTGGGCGCATTGGGCGAAGTAACCGTTGATGGACTTCTCAATCGCGATGACTTCGAAGACCGAACCTCAATTGTGCTTCCAGAGGGACCATTTGAAACGATTGCTGGTTTCATTATTTCCCAATTGGGGCAGTTGCCCGAGATTGGTGACAAAGTTGAAATAGACAATCACGAATTTGTTGTGACCGAACTTGACGGTCGTCGAGTTTCACGAGTGCGCGTGGTAACCCACGAAATAGCCAGTAAGGAACAATAAAAAGGTGACAAACTGCAACCAGAAACCACGGGTCTTCTCGGGTATTCAGCCGACTGCTGATTCTTTCCATATCGGCAACCTCTTGGGGGCTTTACAGGCGTGGGTGAAACTCCAAGAGAGTCATGATTCTTTTTTTTGCGTAGTTGACCAGCACGCGATTACCGTTGATCACGATCCCGAACTACTGCGCAAACGCACACTCGTTTCTTTTGCCCAGTTGCTCGCAATCGGTTTAGACCCAGAGAAGTGCACGGTTTTCGCCCAGAGTCAGGTCGCGGCCCACAGTCAACTTTCGTGGGTCTTGCAATGCCAAACTGGTTTCGGTGAGGCAAGTCGGATGACCCAATTCAAGGATAAAAGTTCGAAAGCGGGTAATGACCGTTCAACAGTTGGTTTATTCACCTACCCAATCCTGCAGGCGGCCGACATCTTGCTGTACCAGGCTAATGGTGTCCCCGTGGGCGAGGACCAGCGCCAACACCTTGAATTGACTCGTGATTTAGCGCAACGGTTCAATGCCAAATTTGGGGAAACATTTGCGGTTCCTGAAGTGATGGTGGTCAAAGAAACAGGTCGAATAGTTGACCTACAAGACCCCACGGCAAAGATGAGCAAATCAAGCCCCGCCGGCTGCGTGTTCCTTCTCGATGAAAATAAAGTGGCCGAAAAAAAGATCAAGAGCGCGGTCACCGACTCAGAAGCTGAAGTTCGTTTTGATGAGAATAAGAAGCCCGGGGTTTCTAACTTATTGACTCTACAGAAAGCCATTACGGGAAAGTCAATTGATGAACTGGAATCGGAATATGCAGGACGTGGTTACGGAGACTTGAAAAAAGAAACCGCAGAAATTGTCTTGGGAGTGATTGACCCGATCCGCACAAGGGTCAATGAACTGCTGACCGACCCTGCTCAGTTGCAATCTTTGATGAATAGGGGAGCGCAGAAAGCACGAGAGACTGCGGCACCAACTCTGGAACTCGTGTATGAGCGCGTGGGTTTTCCCGCTAATTCTCTAAGGTAATTTTTCCTTTTCCGGTGAGACGTCCTCGTTTTTTTCGTTGAGTGAATGCCGACCGGACCCCGTAGAGAATAAATGCAACTATGGCGGCAAAAAGAATCATCCAGCCGATCGCTAAACCATCTAGTCCGGAGCCGGCGGTCGTCGTGCTCGTGGGTTGAGTAGTAATTTTGGCATCAGCTGGGGTATCGACATTTGTTTGCGTGGGGAAATCCAGACTGGCCGCGGGTAAAGTGTTTTGCCCGAGTACGCCAACGGGTGTGACTTTGTCGCCGTTGGCAAAAGCCCAGGTTAAAAGTTTTTCTGCGGCGGTTGAACTTGCCTCTTTAATTCCCATCAACGCAACAATGTAAGTCGTGCCTTTACGTTCTGCCGCCCCGATAAAGGTTCGTCCGGCATTTGTGGTGTACCCAGTTTTGAGGCCAATTGTTCCTTTGAAGTTGCCAAGCAACATTCTATTTTGGGTATAGATGGTTTTTGACTTCTTCTTGTTTGCAAACTCATGCTTTTTAGTGGCGACTACTTCTCGGAAATAGGGCAATGCCAATGCCGATCGACCTATGGTCGCTAGGTCATAGGCGCTGGATACCTGGCCCGGAGCATCAAGGCCGCTGGGATTTTTCACGACCGTATCTAGTGCGCCGAGTGAGTCGGCCACCTCATTCATTTGCGCCACGGTTTTTTTCATTGAGCCGGCACCCTGAGCCAAGGCCATCGCGGCGTCATTGGCGCTGGGAAGGAGCAGTGCATAAAAAAGGTCATTGGCGGTGTAGTCACGACCACGGACTAACCCAACTTTGTTCCCGTAAGTATTGACGGCCCGCTTTTTGGCTTTAATCATGGTTGCGGGCTCTATTTGGGGGATCAACGTCAATGCGGTCAAGGTTTTCAAGGTGCTGGCAGGTGCGCGTAAGAGGTGGGGGCCTTTCGCCGCCAAGATCTCTCCCGTGTCCGCATTAGCAAGTACCCAGGTCTTTGCCCAGACTTCCGGTAAGGGATCTGCTCCCTCACCCAATTTGACAATTTTCCCCTTTCCCGTGAGTTGCTCGCCGCCTACGGGGATGTCACCGGGAACGGCAGCCGCTGGGAGTGCACCAATGGAGAGGCCCAAAATGAGTGCCACGGTGCATGCCAGAGCATTGGAGGTGAGCAAGCTGTGCGGCTGGGAATTTCGTGGACGCATAACTTGTCAACCCTAACCCCAACGCCCACATTGGCGGAATGGCACCGCCGGGTGTGAATTGGGATACACCTTGGCGAAAGCCTTGGTCCTGAGACTAAGTTTAGGCCACAGTCCCCGACACGAAAGGCCTCAACTTGAGCACAACAGCCCTCTCTGAAGCACTACCTGCCAACACCCCGACGCGCCTGCTGATTGGGGGAGAGTGGGTCGCGACCGCTGCGGGGCTTAATGTGATTAATCCGGCCTCCTATGGCACCTTGGCGACCATCGGAGACGCTGGCGTTACTGAGGGCATTCAGGCGGTTGACGCAGCGCACGAGGCATTCCAAACGTGGTCGATCACCCCAGCCCGAGTTCGCGCTGAAATTCTTCGAAGAGCGTTTGACATTATGGTTGCAGAAATTGAGGACTGCGCTCGACTGATTTCCCTTGAAAACGGCAAAGCCTGGCGTGATGCTATGGGTGAAGCGCTCTACGCCGCTGAGTTCTTCCGG
>CANMNM010000048.1 GCA_947499275.1 Actinomycetota bacterium
CCTTCGGGACCAAATGGTCCTACAATTTTCCCATCATTTTTCGAATTGTCATACGTGGAATCCCGGTAATTGTGGAGATTTTATTTTCTGACAGAGTCTCTGAATCCACGTGAATGCGCACGGCAGCGGCTAAGTTCTCCCGGGCGGCGCGTTCACGTTTTTTAGTTGCCTTCCACTCCGCTGCTGCTTCTTCGACTTCAATGATGGCGGCGGCTTTCTCAGGGCTGATCTTTTTAGTCACTGATCACCCAGGGAGTTGATCGGCTAGTTCGGCCAACTCTTTGTGCATTTCAACCCATTCAAGGGCCTCGTCGATATACCGGGTTTCATGGGTCGAGCCACAGGTGCACTGCAGTACGAACCGGCATTTGCCGGTACAAAAATCAGTGTCAATTACATGTGCCTTGGGAGCCGGGAATTCCAGCACTGAAGCATTCCCTCTGACACCTTTGCGCATAAATGGATTCGTCATGTGAATCCCTCCTAATTTCAGTCTTATATCAATACCGATTTAATTCGATATTGGGGAAAGTGTATATGTCTAGACCTGCATGTATCAGTATACACATATACAAGGTTTTGGCAAGCGTGCCCCTAGGGCGCGCCACGTGGCTGGTCCAGGCACACTTAATCTGTGAGTAACAGCGATTCCCTAACCAACATCACGGATGCGATGCGCGAATTTACCCGGGTGAGGGACTGGCACCAATTCCACGATCCGAAGTCATTAATGCTCGCCCTCGTGGGGGAAGTCGGTGAACTCTCCGAATTACTTCAATGGATCCCAGCTCAGAACGCCACCGATTTGGCGCAGCAGGAGCCCCTGAACCACAGGTTGGGGGAAGAGATGGCCGATGTTCTCCTGTATTTAGTCCGATTAGCGGACGTCTGCGGTGTGGATCTTGGTCAAGCCGTCCACGAAAAGCTTGCCTCCAATATCGAACGCTTCCCCATTGCGGACGTGAGTGGTGAAGCCCCCATCAAGGAGTGAGTTCTTAACCCTGAAGTATTCGGCTTGGTCCCTCGGGATCTCGCGAGACCACAATGCGGTCCGGGAATCTATCCTTCATTTCACTCACATGGCTAATGACCCCGATGGTCCGGCCACCTGATTTCAATTGATCGAGTTGGTCGAGAACCCGCTCCAAAGTATCGGTGTCAAGGGAACCAAATCCTTCGTCGACAAAAAGGGTCTCAAGTGCGACCCCTCCGGTTTCACTCTGCACAACATCAGCCAAACCAAGGGCCAGTGATAGGGACGCGTAAAAAGTTTCTCCACCGGAGAGTGAGGCTGTCGGACGGGCATCCCCTGTTGCTTCATCCATGACGTTTATTCCCAGACCCGTGTTACCGCGGCCTTGGGAACTTTCATCGAGTACAAAGGAAAGGCGACCGCTACTCATTTTGCGTAAATGAATTGATGCAGATTCCAAAACGTGGGCGAACCGAAGTTGGAGTGCATAACTTTCCAGTGTCAATTTTTTAGTATTGATTGAAGATGTCGCTGTGACGAGTGCGCCAAGTCCTACAGCATCTTTGACTTCAGCTACTAGTTTTTCAACTCCCTGCGAATCCTTGGCGTATTTGGTGACCAGCATGGTCGCAGACTTTAACAAATTTTCGGAAAGTGTTCGGGTCTCTTCCGCCTGTTCAACAACTTCTCGGGCTAGCGTAAGTTCCACTTCCAAGTTGTCAAAGGAATTCGCACATTTAATGGGATCTAGTTCCCTCATCTCGGGCGTTAAGGACTTCGAAACTTTTTCCAGGTGTCTACTGGCTTCGAGCCACGTGGTGAGGCGACCTGTTGTAAATTCAAGTTCGTTAAGTTCATCAGTTGCATTCAACCCCGAATCAATGAGTTGTGCTAACTCTGCGTCTTTGAGTTCTACCTCGGTATCAAACTTCACGAGTGCCTTACTGGCTATCTCCCTGGCACTCTCTGCATCAATGACAGATTTTTTACTCTCTGCGAACAACAATTCCAAATCATTCAACTCTGCCTCACGTCGCTCAAGTTGCTCGGCTAATTGACGTTTGATGACCAGTTCGGAATATAGGGTATTGATTTCAGTACCGACACTCAACCACGATTTATCACCACAGATTGCACTAAGTGACGCAATGGACATTTTGGTCGACTCAAGTTCTGAACCCAGTTCTGCAAGGTCACGCACTTGTGAGTCACGAGTGTCTTTGGCGCTCTCCAGATAACGTTCAAGGTTTTCTATCTGTTCCTCGGTAACAACGTCAATACCGATTTCCACTGTCGCAGGTTGTGGGTGGGTGAGGGAACCACAAACCGAACACGGATCACCTTCACGCAACTGCCCAGCCAGTACAACCACTCGTTGTGCAAGTTGCGCACGGATGGCCTGCGACAGGGTCAACTCTGCTTTCGTCACAGAATGCTCGTGGGAATCTACTTGTTCTTTTCTATCTCGCAGAGCCTGCTCTTGTGTGCCACAGAGCTCCCGTAAAGACACAAGTTTCTCGAGGTTTTCACGTACTGCATCTTGCGCCTTTATCTGCTCTTCCAGTTGTTCGACGACAGTCGCTGCTTGTTGGGACTCAGTGAGCTCCAATTTTAATTGGGTTGAAGTTTGCGGATAGGTGTCAATCGCCTGACGCAACTGTTCAAGCATGGATGTGCATTTTTCTTGTTCGGCAAGCAATTCTTCACGTTCGAAAACTCTTTGTGTCTGCCCCAACTGCCAGTCGACCAACGGCTTCAATTGACCGATTCGCTCGCGGGTGCGGGCAATAAATGCTGGGATATCTTCGAGTGTGAGTTCGATCTCCCCAGCCCTTAGTTCGGCTTTCGCCATTAACGCCAACTCACGTGCTCGAACGAATTCGTCGAGTTTTTCCTTAGTTCGTGTGAGTTCATTGAATTGTATTTCAAGGGGTTCGGCTACCGACTGGGCACTTTCAAGTGCTGCCCGAGCAATCTCACAACCTGATTCACAATGCGCAATAACTGTCTGGGTCACAGCGACGGGGTCGGTTGCAGTTCCGTCGACAAGTTCCCTCACCTGGTCGCGGAGTTCTTGCGGATCGGTGGGGTCCAGCAGCCCTTGAATCTGCACCGCAATATCTCGCGTTGCTGATCGCGCCGAACTCACGGTGACTTGAGCCGCTTTGCCGCGCTCATCAAGCTCCGTTTGTAGTTTTTGGTAATAACTATCTCCGAGAAGGTCACGCAGCGCCTCGAGACGCTTACTGGGGTTCATGCGTAATAACGCGGCGAACTCACCTTGAGCCAAAACGACAAGTTGTCGAAACTGCTGAGCATTCAGGTGCAACAGGTCTACTAGGTAGGTTCCTATGTCATTTGCATGGGTGAAAGCAAGATCCTGCACGCCATCCGAGTCGAATCGGATCAAAGACTGTGTGGCTGCACGCTTGGTCTCACCTTCACCATTGGCTTTCGCAAATGAATAGGGGATACCACGAGTGAGAGTGTGCTTTACTCCATTGACCGAGAAGTCCAAGATGATCTCTGAGCGATCAGATCCAACACTGAAATCACTGCGTATTCGGTCTTTGGCCGACTCCTCCCCACTGAGCGAGCTGAACAGCGCGTAGGTGATGGAGTCAATAATTGTTGTTTTGCCCGATCCGGTTGGTCCATCAATTAGGAACAAACCTGAAGCACTCAGGGCGTCGAAGTCAATTTCTTGCCGGTCTCTAAATGGTCCGATTCCAAATATTTCAAGTCGATGAATTCTCATAGCGAGATATCACTCGCATTCACACTTTCAATGGCTCCCTGAAAAAGAAATCGTTGCGGATCAGTGATCTCGGCTTTACTCACGTGGGCGACAAATCCCGCGGCGATCTCAATCGGTGGCGTACTTTGTGGGTCAAGTCGCTCGTGGATTGACAGTGTCGGTGCGCCGCCTTGTGGCGAGAACTCAATGTGCTTGAGGTTGACAAATCTTTCCATTAGTCGTTCTCGGGTTCGCTCCTGCCGAGTGGGATTGGTCACGACCGCTCGCACCCAGTATTTTTCAGCTTCGTCGAACTGCGAATCGTTGAGCAGATCTTCCAATTCACCCGTTATGGTCAGAAGAGGACCGGGTACGGGAGTGGGAATATTTACATATGTCACAGAACCCACCGTTGGTATGTCAATCAACGTCACACTCTTATTGTGTTTCTCTTCAGAGAATGAATAGGGCAATGGCGAACCCGAGTATTTAACTACTGTTGATGAATTCTCTGGGGTAGAAATCACTTGCGCCCCATGCAGGTGGCCCATTGCAACGTAGTCAACCCCAACAAAAATACTCGATGGTGCATCACCGATTCCACCAATTTCAAGTGAACGCTCAGACTCACTTGAACTTCCACCCGTAATGAAAGCGTGGGATACCACTACGACTCTGGCGTCCCCTCGATTAATCAAATCGTCGCGTATGTGATCCATGGCGGCTTTGAGGACACTCGCATGAGTTCGCTCAGCTTCTAATTGCGTGGCCACGACCTCTGGTTGAAGATAGGGGATTCCATAGACAACCACTGCGGTGCCATCGCGGCTGGTGATCTCGAGTGGTACACCAATGTCTGAAATCTCTGAACGAATATGAACACCGTTTGTTGCCATGAGCCCACTACCAAAACCCAGTCGAACCGCTGAATCATGATTGCCCGGGGTAATGAAAACTGGACACGCGGAACTTAAACCGATGAGAGCACGGTCAAAAAGCCGTACAGATTCTGTGGGTGGGACTGATCGGTCATAAACATCTCCAGCAATCACCACCAACTCAATCTCTTCTGAAACAACAAGAGAAATGAGCCAATCAATGAACACTTCTTGGTGAACGTGCATGCTTTCGGACAGAAAGGTGCGTCCAAGATGCCAGTCGGACGTGTGCAGGATTTTCACAGTGCCCCTAAAACAAACAGTGCCCCCATGCCAACCAACAACTAAATGGAGTCGCGCGCCATGTCGACGAAGCGCGAGTAGTGACCTTGGAATGCAACGTTGATAGTTGCTGTTGGGCCGTTGCGGTGCTTAGCCACAATGAAGTCAGCTTCACCCGCACGGGGTGACTCGCGGTCGTAGGCATCTTCGCGGTGAAGGAGAACAACCATGTCTGCATCTTGTTCAAGGCTGCCGGACTCTCGCAGGTCAGAGAGCATTGGTCGCTTGTCCTGGCGTTGTTCTGGCCCACGGTTGAGCTGACTGATTGCAATGACGGGAACTTCGAGTTCCTTGGCAAGGAGTTTTAGCGAACGAGAGAACTCCGAGACTTCCTGCTGGCGACTCTCAACACGCTTACCACTGGACATGAGTTGTAGGTAGTCAACTACAACCAGTTGCAGATTGTGGCGCTGCTTCAAACGACGACACTTCGCGCGAATTTCCATCAGTGTCATATTGGGTGAGTCATCAATGAAGAATGGTGCTTCACTGACGGCGCCCATCTTGTTGGCGAGTTTCGCCCAGTCAGCCTCACTCATCTGTCCGGAACGCATGTGGTGGAGTGCGACCTGTGCTTCTGCCGAGAGCAGACGCATAACAATTTCATTGCGGCTCATTTCAAGTGAAAAGATCACACTTGTCAAACCGTGCTTAATAGAAGCGCTACGACAAATATCGAGTCCTAGGGTCGATTTGCCGAGCGCAGGACGCGCTGCAAGAATAATTAATTGTCCGGCGTGAAGACCATTTGTTAATGAATCAAGTTCAGCAAAACCGGTAGGAACTCCCACCATTTGTCCATCACGATTAGAGATAGCTTCGATCTCACTGAGTGTTCCTTGCATAATTTCACTTAGTGGTGAGTAGTCCTCACTCGTTCGACGTTCGGTTACTTCATAGACCTCGGCTTGGGCGCGGTCTACAGCGTCATCGACTTCACCTTGACCGCTGTAACCCAATTGCACAATGCGTGTCCCCGCGGTAACGAGTCTGCGTAAAATTGCCTGTTCGCGAACGATGCGCCCGTAGTAGTTTGCATTAGCCGCGGTGGGAACCATGGACACCAATGTGTGGAGATAAGAAGGGCCACCGATCCGCGTGATTTCACCGGACTTACTTAACTCTGATGCAACGGTGACAGCATCTGCTGGTTCACCTCGACTGTAAAGATCCAAGATTGCTTCGTAGATTGTTGAATGTGCTGGGCGATAGAAGTCATCGGCGCGAATTGTTTCAACAACGTCGGCGATTGCGTCTTTGCTGAGCAGCATTGCGCCAAGAACGGACTGCTCGGCTGCCTCGTCATTGGGTGGTGTGCGATCGGGTGCACGGGAATAGGCGGAGTCCCGAGGTTCTTCTGGGATATGAAGCTCAGAAACGCTCAACGCTGCCCTTTCCTTCTCTTTGCTTCACCCAGTAAACCCTGAGGGTCTGACGCTAGGGTCAACGAACCGCCGTGTCCATTTACCCTGTGAGCGCAACTGTGGGTTCCTTGTGGACGCAGGTCGCGATCTGGTGGATCTATCCGGGATAACCTGTGGAAAAGGCACTTATTTTTGATGATTTTCGGTTTTTTCCTCACAAAATAGTGTCCACACCCTGTGGAGAAAAACTTTTTACTAGGCTGCCACGGTGCCTAACTACACGAATGAACAGCCATTGCGCATTACCGCCGTCTGCCTGGGCAATATATGCCGTTCACCTATTGCAGAAGCCGTTTTGCGAGAGCGCATCGATCGAGCCGGGCTCAGCGATCTCGTGGTCGTTGACTCGGCCGGCACCGGTGATTGGCATATCGGATACGAGGCCGACCCCCGATCCCAAGCGATTCTCACGCAAAACGGATACGAACTCACACACACGGCACGGCAGATCACATCGAGTTGGATGGCAGAGCTCGACATTATTTTGGTAATGGACCAGAGTAACTACGCCAACGTCGAGGCCCTTATCCGCGAAAGTGGTCAGGAACCCGAGCTCTACATGATGCGAAGCTTTGATCCCAAACTCGGACATCTCGGAGCACTCCACCCCGACCTTGACGTCCCCGACCCGTATTGGGACAAAGACGAAGGATTCGCGCTCGTTCTGGAAATGATCGAACGGGCAGCCGACGCATTTGTTGCCCAATTACCCGAACGATTAGGTAACGACTAGTTCCACGATCCTCGAGAAGGCAAAGAGCGGATATTTAGTAAAAGTGGACAAATGGGATAGGTTTTCTGGTTTTCTCCTGTACTTTCTATCTGCGGGGTGTATTCGAACACCCTCAATTTGAGGAGGAATATGTCTTTCGGAGAAGCAGTCAAGTCTGGGTTTTCAAACTATGTGAAGTTCGGGGGTCGGGCCAGCCGCTCTGAGTTTTGGTGGTTCATCCTTTTCGTATCCATCATCGGGATCATTCTTTCCATAATCGATAATGCCGTTGGGGCAGGTTCGATCATTTATGGGATCTGGTCGCTCGCAATATTATTGCCGGTGCTCGGTCTTTATTTCCGCCGTTTGCACGACACTGATCGCTCAGCCTGGTGGTTACTCATCGGACTTATTCCATTCATCGGAGCCATTGTGCTGATCGTGTTCTGGGTAGGCAATGGAACCGCTGATACCAATAAGTATGGTGCACCCGTTAGTTAAGATTTTTCAATTGATTGCGGGCGAGCGGCCAAGCTGCTCGCCCACTTTCATTTTCTATTGCGATGCGCGTAGATCACCCAACACGTACGCCAACAATTCTTGACCGTGATCTGACGCTGTCACAATGTCAGTGATATGTAGAATCGAACGGGCCGCCGACGCATTTGTTGCCCAACTACCCGCACGATTAGGTAACAACTAGTTCCACGATCCTCGAGAAGGCAAAGAGCGGATATTTCGTAAACGTGGACAAATGGGATAGGTTTTGTGATTTTCTCCGGTACTTTCTGTCTACGGGGTGTATTCGAACACCCTCAATTTGAGGAGGAATATGTCTTACAAAGAAGCAATGCGGTCTGGGTTTTCAAATTATGCAAAGTTCAGCGGTCGAGCATGCCGTTCTGAGTTTTGGTGGTTCATCCTTTTTGTATCCCTCGTCGGGGTCTTTCTTAACCTTATTGACAACGCCATCGGGTGGGGATTTATTCTGGGCGGGATCTGGTCGCTCGCAATATTATTGCCGGTGCTCGGTCTTTATTTCCGCCGTTTGCACGATACCGATCGCTCAGCCTGGTGGTTACTCATCGGACTTATTCCATTCATCGGAGGCATTGTGTTGATCGTGTTCTGGGTAGGCAATGGAACCCCTGGTGATAATAAGTTTGGTGCACCCGTTAGTTAAGATTTTTCAATCGATTGTGGGTGAGCGGCCAAGCTGCTCGCCCACTTTCATTTTCTATTGCGATGCGCGTAGATCACCCAACACGTACGCCAACAATTCTTGACCGTGATCTGACGCTGTCAC
>CANMNM010000049.1 GCA_947499275.1 Actinomycetota bacterium
GTCCGTTGCGCCGAGTTGTGCGGAATGCACCACGCCTATATGCAAACGCAAATTCAGGTACTAGAACAGGACGCCTTCGATTCATGGGTCCGTGAAAGCGGAGGAAAGAAGACCTCATGAGCGTTGACGCAGCGGTAGAAACGAAAACAGTATTTGGTTCCGAAGTTCCACAACCACCACAACATGGTGCGGCTGGCGGCGTAATGAGAAGGCTGAACTTTGGCACAGGGCTTGTCTGTGGCATTGGATTGGCAACCATCGCCGGTTGGGTCACGGCGATAATCACCCCTAGCTCAGCATCAAGTGACACTTTCGCCCCGATGGAACCAACCTATGTGTATCTTGCAGTTCTCCTTGGCTGGTTCATCGGATTCATGTTGGGAATGGGTGCATTCGTTGGTCCACTGCGTTGGGTTGTCGGTCGAGACATTACCCACTCGGACGCCGAATACATGGCCGGGAAAGACCTCGGCCGCAAGCGCTACTGGAAATACACCACCGATCACAAAGTCGTGGGAATTCAGTACCTAATAGTCGCAATGCTTGTTCTTGGTTTTGCCGGTTTGCTTGCCATGCTTATTCGAACAGAGCTTGGTATGACCTGGACTTCGCTGTTCACCCCCTCCTTCTATAACAGCATGATCGGTACTCATGGAATTGCCATGATTATTGGCATGATTGTTATTATTAGTGGGCCACTAGGTAACTTCATCGTCCCCATGATGATCGGTGCCCGTGATATGGCGTTCCCACGCTTGAATGCTTTGTCTCTGTGGCTATTTGTATCCGCGGTTCCCATGCTGGTCAGCTCGATGTTTATGGGTGGAATCCAAGACGGCTGGTCCGTGTATTACCCGCTGTCAGCACAGGCACCTCCTGGAATGCTGGGTTATCAGCTGACCATCATTGTTTTTGCAATTTCCACGGCAGTCGCGAGCGTCAACTTGATGACCACAATCTTGACCATGCGTGCAAAAGGCATGACCTGGTCGCGCACGCCAATTTTTGTATATGGAATTTTTGCGGCATCAGTAATGGGGCTTTATGCATTCCCGTTTTTCCAGTACGCACAGATTCTTGGGTTGAGCGACCGAGTTTTTAACACTTCGTTTTTTGACCCGCTTAACGGCGGCAGTGTTTGGCTCTATGAGAATCTTTTTTGGCTTCTCGGTCACCCTGAGGTTTATGTCATCTTGATTCCATCCATGGCCGTGGCCCTTGAATTGATGCCGGTATTCCTACGCAAACCTTTGTTTTCATTCAACTTTGCAGTGGCGGGCATCGTTGGCGTAGTTGCATTGAGTGGCTTGGTGTGGGCCCACCACATGTATATGACAGGTTGGGCGCCCGCCGCTAACTACCCATTCATGCTCTCAACTGAGTTGATCTCGATTCCGGTGGGCTTTTTGGTACTTGTTGCGATTGGCACTTTCTGGCGCGGTACCGCCTGGACTCGACTGCCGCTTATGGCGGTTTACGCGGTTGTTTTCAACAAGATGATTGGCGGCGTCACCGGGGTATATCTCTCGGACGTTCCGGCCGACCAGTACTTCCACGGCAGCATGTTTGTGGTAGCCCACTTCCACTACATGCTTATGGGAGCGGGTCTTTTCGGCGCGATGGCCGGAATTGCATTCTTCTTCCCCAAAATGACGGGTCGTTTCTTGGACGAGCGAGTCGGTTCGATTGGACTGTGGACCGCCTTCATCGGTTTCCAGATCACGTTTATGTCCATGTTTGTTGCCGGATTGCAGGGCCAACCTCGACGAGTACTTGATTTTGATGATCAGTTCAATCTTTCCAACTGGATTTCAACGATTGGCGCCTACGTCATTGGGATAGGAATGTTGATCTTCCTCTCGGCGATCATCACTTCATGGCGTTCGGGAGTCCTTGCCTCGAGCAATCCTTGGGGTTCCAAGTCCCTTGAATGGCAGACAGCAACTCCGGTTCCCTTGGAGAACTTCCCCGTGCTGCCGGTCGTGACAGAGCGCCCCTACGACTACGGCGTCCCAGACCCCTATGAGGCCGAGCTCGATTCAACTGATCAAGACCTCACGGAGAAAGCGGGTACCAAGTGAGCACTTCGACTTTCCCCGTTTCGCCAACAACAGGGGAACCAATTTCAACGATGGCCAGGCGTTCACGGCTGGGCTTGTGGTTTTTCATCGTTGCTGACGTCGCTGGCACGATTGCTCTCGTTATCAGTTACACCTATCTGTGGTCACTGAACGTCAATGGGGGTTGGGCGCCTCCAGGCGCGACACTCACCGCCAGTCAAACGAACACCGCTCTTCCATCGACACCGCCTAAGGCGACTTTTGCCGCTGAGTGGCCTTTCTGGGCGATCTTTCTCGTGGTGGTTATTGCCACCGCGTTGATGTGGTTTGGGTACCGAAGTGCACGAAGTGGAAACCATGCAGGATTAATGGTCGGAGCAGGGCTTTCATTCCTGGTAACAGTGGCCGCGTTGGTATTCCAGTGGATTCAAATAAGCACTTTTCCGTTTGACGCAGGTGATGGTGGTTACGCATCAGCCGTGTTACTCCTGTGCGCCAGTAATATTTTCCACCTCTTGCTATTGCTGTTTCTCGGCATGGGGATTTTTATGCGGGCACGCAAGGGACTCATTGACAAGACAAATTGGTACCAAGCACAGCTGACCAGCTACTACATGACGTGGGTGTGTGTCGCCTTCATTCTCGGCGCGATCCTCACAACCTTCCTGGTTGTGAGCCCAAATACCGATCCAGCGATATTTGGAACCTTTAAACAGCAGTAGCTAGATGCTTCCCATTCGATTCAACAATCAGATTTCCACACGCGGGTCATTGCTGCTGGCTGGAATCTGTTCGTTAGCGTCGATGTATCTGGTGCTAGCCATGATTGGGGCATTGAGCGAAAATCAGATTATTGGATTGCCAACGGTTCCCGAGTTAACCTTGTGGGGATTGCCCTTAAGTTTGTTGATCAGAGATGTCGCGATGGCACTCACCGTTGGATCGGCACTCGTGGGAGGCGTTTTGGCGCCGAAATCCGATGCCCTTTTAGGGCGGGTTACATCCCTGAGTGCATTGGTGTGGCTTCTGGCCATTGTGGCCCAATCGGTCTTCACCGTTTCTGAGGTACTCGCTTTTTCAATTTCGGATTCACTTAATTTAAACGTTTGGTGGTCGCTCCTTTCGCAGACCACCGTTGGCCAGGTTATGTTGGTCCAAGCTGTAATGCTTGTTTTTATAGCGCTTTTAGGCTGGGTGGTACTTGATCGCGCCACTGGAATTGTCATTTCAGTACTCGCAATTATTGCGGCTTTCCTGCCTGGTCTCACCGGCCATTCCAGTATGACCGAGACCCACAATGCGGCATCCATCAGTCTTGGCATCCACATCGTTGCAATGAGCGCGTGGATTGGTGGCTTGATTGCCCTTGTGATCTATTTACTGCGCGCCAGCCCTGATTCAGGGGTAGTTATTCGCAGGTTCAGTTCCCTCGCCCTTATCAGCGTTATAGCCCTCGTTGAGAGTGGATTGTTAAACGCTTCTTTAAGACTTGATGGTCCAGCAGCACTTGTTACCTCTGTTTACGGTGCAATCCTTCTGGCAAAAATCTCAATTCTGATTGTTCTCATTTCATTTGGCTGGCGAGCTCGCAAGAAAATTAGCGAAAGCGCCGAACAACATCCACTGAACAATGTCGCGATTACGTTGCTTGTCGGGCGCGAGATTCTGTGGATGGGCCTAGTCCTGGGGCTTTCAGTTGCACTCTCGCGCACGGCACCCCCCGGTGAATTTCAGCCAGGGGACCAACTGCTGTGGGTAGCCCTTTTGACACTTGGTTTATTTATGCCATTTTCCCTTTACTATCTGCTCCCACGTGGCAAAGGGACGGTCAAATTCCTCCATAAGTACCCGGATGTAAGCGCAATCGCATTGGTCATTTGGATGTATCTCTTCATCACCTTTTTTACATCCGTCGCCATTGGCCAAAGCATCGGTGCCCAATGGTTCGCGCTGCTGGGTTCGGTACTTACTATTTTTCTTGGATACCAATTCATCAGTTCGATCTCACTCAATCGGAGCTGGTCGACGGCCGGATTCGCGGTAGTGGGCATCCCGCTGGTCGGGTGGTGGTTGGAGCGTGAGGTCACGGGTGGACTGGATTGGTCGTTCTGGGTTGTGACCCTCTTCGCGGTGCTGTTCATTCTGATCTTGATGCGTCCTGCGCAACCACGATCCACGAAAACCATTGATGATCGTCTTGAGGTATCAACATGAGAGATGCACAGCAGAAGCGAAAAGATTTTTGGCAGTTGCATGTGCCGCTAGCAATTGTTTTGGCCTTTTGCGCTTACGCCACCGTGATTGAATTTAGTCGAGCTCAAGAAGGAGTCACCCGCGCCTGGGTGTACACCTTTCAATGGCCGATTATCGGCATCTTTGCGGTGGTGGTCTGGAATCGCTACCGCAAACATGGCAGCCTGACCAAGTCCATCAGTAAGTACTTCCGGGATCGGGCCAAAAGATTCGAAGCAATGGAAGAGGATCCGTCTGCCCCCGAGTTAACGGTTAAAGATCCGGATGAGCTCGCGTGGAAAGAGCACGTGGCAAAGATGCAGTTGGAGAATCCACCAGGTGGTCCACCGGAACGGGCTTAACCCAGTATTCCGATCTGAAAGCTTGCAAGTGCAGTTTCGGGTTCTCCTTGACCATTGTGTTGATTATTAAAGGGAGTGCTTGCATCAATCCCGCACATTGACTCAACGGGACCGCTCCCACCTGGGTGCTCATTTATCCACTGGGTGAGATCGTAAACATTTCCATTAACAACCGACCAGCAATCATCGACTGTTGCGTGCAGTGCCACCTCCGACAGAGAGATCGTTGACTTAGGAGGAATAACTGCAGTTGGGACTGCCATATCTGTATCTTCCAACCAAACCGATTCGGCGCCAGAGTGCCCTGCAAGGATGGTGGTCGTAATAACTGTAAGGGAAACTACGACGACGAGTATCCCTGTGATCCTCTTGTAGATTGACGCGGGTTTGGTGTCCAGCCACAACCAGACGGCGCTGAGAGCGGTAAGTCCTAAGGCAGCATAAAAGGTACGGGTCCCCCATTCTTGGTGGTACTCGGACACAGAATCAACCATGCTGAGGGTCTTGCCCGACTCCGTTGCAAGGAAGGCGCTTCCGGTTGCAATGACTAATGTCCCAGCAACAAAATACTTTTGCACTTTGCCACGAAATGGTGGGATCAGGATCATGGCGATCATGCCGATTGCGCTTAGTGGAAGTAGAACAACTACCGCATGAATTATGAGTGGATGTGCGGGAATACCAAGAACAAACTCAGGGATCAACGTTTTTTCTTAACTATGCCAATTTGATACTCGGCTAAGTTGGTATTAGGTGATCCTTGACCCGCATGTTGAGCATTAAAAGCTGCTGATGCGTCCTTGCCACACATGGCAATAATTCGACTCGACCCACCCGGGTGTTGACTGATCCAAGCCGTAAGGTTGTAGACCTTGCGGTTCACGATAGTCCAACAATCGGTCGGGCTACTGTGAGTTTTTACTGCATTGAGGGTGATCGGCTTAGTGGTATTGGGGGCTGCATTTATTGCCGTTGGTGACACAATCCCAATGGGAATTAAGAGTGCCAAGGAAACTGCGATCACTCTAGATTTCATTCTCATGAGTGAATTATGCGACATGAATTGATGGTGTGCCTGATAACCCACGTTAAGCCGGCCAGGGCAATTGTTACGCCGCAGCCTCGAGTACAGCGATTAACTGAGATCGAAGATCCTGCGCCCGGAGGGCAATCTCTCGCTGGCGCGCGACATAGGTTGCCCGACCGCCGCTTGTCTCGATCTTGATCGGTTCATAGCCATATTGGGAGAGGTCATAAGGGCTCGCCTGCATGTCCAGGGTTCGAGCGCTTCGAGCAAGCTCAAAGCAATCGAGGACGAGGGTGCCGGGGATCATTGGCTGAAACCACATGCAGTGCTTGTAGAGATCCATATTGGCATGAAGGCAACCCGATTGTTCAATATCTTTCTGGTTATCTCGGGTGGGAATGATGTTCAGGCGATTCACATTTTGGGGCGCGGCTTCCTCGGTAAAGAACCGAAAGGCATCGATGTGGGTGCAGCGAAGTCCTAATTCACCGACAAGGGAGTCAATCTGATCCTGGCTCACGCGTAGCGGATCCCCATGTCGAATCTCATGTTGATCAGCCTGATACACCATGGCCCATTCGTGTAATCCAAAACAGTTAAATGTCGCCTCACGCACCTGAGTGTTGCGCAGAAGTTCCAATGTTGAGTCAATTCTTGACCGGTGCTTGATCAGGTAATGCGCGCCTAATTCACAGGTTGTTGCGTTGGAATCGTAATTGGGAAAATCAAATGTGTCGTTTGAGTTGATTTCCAGAGTGATTCCGACACCGGGAAACCAGGTTTCCAACTTTGTTGGAGTGTAGGGGTAGTACTCAAACATGAAGTCGTCAACTGGATCACGTTCACCAATTTGCTTGCGGGAGCGCCTACCCAAGGTGAGAGCACGAGCCCGAATTTGGTGCTCACCCTGAGCTTCCCGCCATGAAGTGGGAGCGAGTGTGCGGTTCATAGAATGGTATTTTGCCAGTAACCTGATCACGTGGAGCAGCCAAGTGCGGTACATCTAGCGATTGCTGCTGCTTTCGCGCCTTTGAGCGATCAACGCTTTGTTTCAGCACTGGTGTTTAACGGCGAAACCAGTATCGCTATTGATTTTGATCCTTGCGCCCCCGTTGACCTAGGAACAACAATTTCCCAAGAACTCTCGGGGATCTCGGTGGAGCTGACGGATTTAGGAGTGGAAATCGACCTCTCGGCGTTGAACTCGCGGGTCGATTTACGCGCCGCAGGATTGCAAATTGAGAAAATCATTGTTGCGGCCGGGTCGACGAGCACGCAGATCAGCAAAGCCGAAGAAATTAGAGTGAACAAATTTGATCAGCGTGATCGTGAATTTTTAGACAATGTGCCACCGCATCACGGAGTGTAAAAAGTTACATTTACTAGCGTGATTTTATTACTAATGAAATTTGATCGGAATCTTCTGCTGCCAAGGCTGCTCCCTGCCATGCCGCCACACTGACCAAAATCACCGTTGAGGTGGGAGATCCAAAACCTGATGCGTTGGGGAGATCCAGCACGGCGGCATCCAACGCGATAACTCGCGGCGAACCAGTCTCGCTGGGAGCCACCAAGTCAATCTTGTCCCCGACTCGAACGGAACTGGCAATAGCCGCCGATCGCAGTGTCACCGGAACCGCAACGAATCCTTCGGGTAACCCGGCGACAATGTGCTCCGGCCCCGTTGCCGGAGCGGGAGCAGACATTGATCCAAAAATGAGGAGAACAGCCAGTGCCGCTGAAATAGATCCTAGAATCCGGCGGTGTCGATTCAGTAGCGTGCGAAGTCGTAAAAGGGCATTTGCCTGCATGAGGCGAACCTAAGCGTGAAATGAATTCACGTCCAATCGATATCCACAGACGCTATGACTTAGTGGCAGAGCCTGAGCTGGATTCAGATTTCTTGGGGGTCGATTTTTCGGCTGCTGGTTTTGCTGGAGCACTTGTTGGAGTTGACGGTGTCGTTGACGACCCAGAAGACGACCCAGAAGACGACCCAGAAGACGACCCAGAAGACGACCCAGAATCAGACTTCGGTGATGTGGTGGAAGCTGCGCTCTCAGAAGCTCGTGAGTCGGTTCGGTAGAAGCCTGACCCTTTAAACATGACACCAACACCGGTGAATTGCTTGCGCAGTGATTCTTTTCCGCAGGCTGGACAGGTGGTCAAAGTCGGATCCGCCATTGACTGCACTATGTCGTGATTGGTATTGCACTCAGTGCACAAATACTCGTAGGTGGGCACGCAATCCTC
>CANMNM010000050.1 GCA_947499275.1 Actinomycetota bacterium
CATTTATTCCTCCTGGTGTGACTTCTAGAGTCCCGTGGTCTGGACATTGAGACCACGACGTCGCAAAGTTCTAACAACGATGCCTATTGCGAGCGCAGTGAATATCAGAATGATCAGTGCAAGCGCTAAACCTGCCCGGGCTTGGCTTTGTTGAAAGTTGACCATAAAAGTGGGAAGTGTTTCTTTCAGTAGCAATGAAGCAAATGCAAATTCACCAAGCACTAAAGCCGTAGTGAGCGCAGCGGCAGCGACAATGGATGCTTTCATGTTTGGGAGGATCACCCTCAAGATAATGGTGGGGAAAGATGCCCCGGTGCTCCTCGCAGCTTCATAAAGTGTTCGTGCATTTATTGCCTGAAGACCAGCGTCAAGAGCCCTGTACGTGAACGGCATCGCCCACAATGCATAGAAAGGAACCAGAGAGAACACACTCGCAAGAAACCATGGCGCCCCGGTGCGGAAAGTGACTGACACTCCGACAACCAGCGCGATCGGTGGTACTACCCAAGGGAGAAGTGTCAACGCGGTTAACCACGGCCGCATTCTGGGCGCCTTTATTTCCGTCACAATTGCGAGCGGCATGAGCAAAACAAGAGTCAAAATTATTGTAAACACGGCGAGCAACGCAGAAGTCTTCGCGGCAGACCACATTGCCGGCTCTGTAGATGCTGCGATGATCGGATCAATCGACCAACCCTTTAACCACGTCTCGCCGGTGAGCAGCGCTACGGGCACAGACTGAAAAGCGAACCGTGCCATTGCCAAAAGTGGAACCACGAAGAACAACGCAAGAAGGATAAGAAAGCCCCATTTGAAAAATTTGGTCATGATCGCGTCCATCGCAAAGTGCGTCGCTGCAGGTACGTCAAAAGAAATAGGCTCGCAAGAAGCAGTGCGATTACCCAAGTCACTATCGCGTAACCTAAATCCTCTTCACCCGAAATCACATTTCCTTGGAGTAGGAATCGGATTTGTAGCGGGACAAGTGCTCCGCCCGGATCAAGGACATACGCGGTCGCGTAGGCGGCAAACGAATTCACGAAAAGTAGCAACATTCCGCCCAGCGCGGCCGGGGCAAGGATAGGGATACCCACTCGCAACCAGTAACGGGTCGGTGAGGCTCCCATCAAAGCAGCGGCCTCTCGCCACGTCTTTCGAAGTCCATTCAATGCAGGAAGTGACACCAAGAACATGAGGGGGATTTGAAAGTAAAGATAGACGACAACTAAACCCCAAAAACCAGTCGGTGAGATGCCAAAATCATTGATATCGATTCCTAGTTGCCCGAAAAGTTTGGTGAGAAGACCTTGCGTACCGATAGCTGCAATGAATGCGAAAGCGAGTGGAACACCACCTAGTTGTGAAGCTACCGCAGACCAAGAGTCAAGGGTCGAGTGAAGCCAACGTGGTCGATCGAGACTGCGCATAATCGTAGCCAAAGTCAACCCAAGGACCCCACCAATAAGCGCCGTAGTAGCCGCCAGTGCGGTGGAATTCAGGAAACCCTGACGGTAGGAACCTGAAAGAGCATTGCCCAATCCGATTAATGAAAAATCAGATTCACCCGGGCTTAATGCGGAGCCAACAATTGCGACAGTCGGATAGATGAGAAAAAGTCCCATAAAAAGGACAAACGGAATCGCCACATAAAGGCCAATTCGTGTGTCCGAATTCGTCTGGGAAAACAATTGCCGTGACCTCATTCCGAAAAAGAATTGGGGACAGCACTTGCGTGCTGCCCCCAATCGTTAGTTTTGTTATACGTCAGCAACCATCGGTCCCCAGTTCTCAGTGAGCTGGGTCTTCATGGCTTCGGTCTGCTCGGCTGTGGGGAATGTAATCTTGGCAATGTCTTCGGCTGATGGCAATTTTGCTAATTGCTCTTCTGACACCACGCCTGCTTCAATCATTGTGGCGAGACGAGCTGGAATGGCTCCACCTTCAAGGTAGCCAAGTGCACCCTCGTTACCCGTGATGTGTTCCATCCACAGTTGTGCTGCGCAAGGATTTGGGCTGGAAGCTACTGGCATTTGAGCGTAGTAGGCGCCGTAAAGTCCATCGGCTGGAGTAACAATTTCCATCTCAAACCCAACTTCAGCGAGTTGTGCTTGCAGACCTGGGAAGTTGTAAGTCCAGTCCAATGCGATTGGCACATCACCGGAAAGGAGTGCGGCTTCGGTTACGTCAATAACCTGCAGGTTGCCGCTGGACTTGAGGTCAGCAAAGTACTGGATACCGGGCATGATGTCGTCATAAGAGCCACCGTTTGCAAGGGAAGCAGCAACGACCGCCGCAAATGCAGCGCCGGCCTCGCGTGGGTCACCATTGATAGTAACCATTCCCTTGTATTCTGGTTTCTTAAGATCTGCCCAGGTACGGGGGGCATTTTTTACCAACGTTTTGTTGGAAGCAATGGCCATGATCCCGTAGTAGGAACCGATCCATTCTCCGTTTGCACCCTTGAGATTGTCGGGGATTTCATCCCAGTTTGTCGTCTTGTATGAAGTGATGAGACCTTCATCTTGTGCTTGCTGCACAAATGATGGGCCAATGTCCAGAGCATCTGGCATATCTGGCTGACCGGCAAGAGTCGTGACGGCGGTCAATTCATCAGCTGACGATGCATTGGGGTTAGCCACAGGTGCCTCAATACCGTAGGTCGCCTTGAATGAATCAAGGATTCCCTTGTAGTTGGCCCATGTGTCGGGGAGTGCAATTAGGTTAACTTTGCCCTCAGCTGCAGCGCTGGCTGCAATTTCCTCGACCGTGGTTCCACAAACAGGTGCACCTGTTGCTGCGGCACTTGGGCTTTCCGAAGCTGCGGTTGTGCTGCTCGCTGAAGCTGCGTCTGTGGTCGATTCTTCAGACGAACATGCTGAAAGAATTAGTGCTGCTGAGACCAGAAGCGGAGCTATCAATTTCATTTGTCGCATTGCATTCCTCTCAATTGTGATGTGATGTTTTGTCACGAGAGGAAATCAACAGCAATGGAATGAACACGTGCAGGTCCACCGCAGAACGTTGTGAGTCGCATTAACGAATAACTAATTAACGTGTGATAACGACTAAGTAACAAGTTTCAAAGCCAACAATTTCCCATGTTCCTGCGGAGAAAATTTAATTAACAGAACATGAACCAGTACTTCTTTCGAACATGGATGGCATTTCGGGCTTTCGATAACTATGAGTTCCCGAATGATCTAACTCGGCATTTCACGGAAGAGACAATCGGTGTCTTCTTCACCTTTCATAGCAAGTGGAAATATTTGAGAGCACTTGGGAAAGTACATTGATCCGTCGGTCTTGGAAAGTCGACCGGTCACTGTTGATTTTCCGGTAGCGAGTGAGCCTCCTGGCATCACGATTGTGACGCGGTAACTACCTTGTGATTGCTTTCCAACGGCAACACCCACCTTGGTGGACTTGGTCTTGCGACCATCACGATGCCGAAACTGCAGTGTTCCCTCGTAGGCGTCATTGCCCGCACCAACATTTTTGAGGTTCATCTCGTAACCGATTCGATTCTGTGTGAGAGACAATGTTTTCCACTGCCCACCAAGGTTCGGTGGGGTGGTCTGTAGTGGCGAACTATGAACTGCTCCTGCGGAAGTCAGCAAAACGGCGGCGAGCACGGCAGTGAGTGAAACTCGGAACACTATGACCTCCAAAGGAATATGTTGAGTGCGACATCGAGGTGCATATTTGACGACGATGAACTTATGTGGAAACTGATTCCCCCGCAGTGACATTCGCAACTTCGTCGTCAACATCACTTGCTTCACCATTGCGAGCAGCCAAGTGTGAATAACCGATCGCCAACACCGTAGCGATAATTACCAAGATGCCACCAACAACGTTGTCGACAACACGCTGCTTGCCGAGCTCTCCCACCTGAGTAAGAGTCGTCGAATTGAGGCAGGCCGTTGCCGGCACCATGAAGACGTAGTAGACCCATGCCCACCCACTCAAGCGTGAAAATACTGCGACCATGATGAAGATCAAGCCAATGA
This sequence comes from Actinomycetota bacterium, assembly GCA_947499275.1. Taxonomy (GTDB): domain Bacteria; phylum Actinomycetota; class Actinomycetes; order S36-B12; family S36-B12; genus UBA4592. The sequence goes on from CANMNM010000050.1 coordinate 4,011, forward strand.
GGTAGATCAGACCTAGTGAGTCCACCTGGCTGACAAGCACAATGACGAAAATGGATCCCCCGATTGTGCCGAGCAGACGAAAGATCGTGGGCTTAAGAGTGGAAGACGTGCCGATGGGCGCCATCACCAAGATTACGGCGATCAAGAAGGCTCCACCGATCATCTTCGGGTTGTTAAGCACATAGAACGTCGATGCTGTGACGAGAGTTGTAATCATCACCGTGTACGTCATCGCTTCACGTCTCGAGTGGGAAGCGAGCGTCGGTGCCTTGCGTTTGCGGATAAAGAACGCCAGGACGAGCGCCGGAAGAAGTCCACCCACAAGGAAAATCAGTGCCATCCATAACAGGTAGCCGTTATCGAGACGGTCAACCGTGGTGGCACCGTTCCATGATGGTGGATCGATTAGCGGCCAGGCAAGCATCACCGGTACTAGCAGTCCGGATTTCTGCAGACCGACCCGCGACAGACGACCCACGGTCAAACACAGGATGGCCATCAGAGCAGCGCCCGAAACTGGGGATAGACCCGCGACAATCGAGACCGGTGCGAGGAGTGCCAACACGATCGAAACGATCACTGCAAATCGTGCACCACCGGACAGGACCGCTGCGATCCCAACGATGGCCGGAATCGACGCCCAAGTGGCCGCGCCCTGAACTGTCCCGGTGCCAGCCCACGTGACCAGAACCATGACGATCGACGGCAACAGAACCAGTACCACCACCGCAACCACCAGAGTCAATCGGCGCTTTACCGGCATCTTTTTTTTCTTCTGCGCAGTTGAAGAACCTGGAGACTTGCTCATGTCAAGATCTGGGGTTGCCATGTACGGATCGTAGGGGTCGCCTAAGGGAAAGATCTACCTGCCTGTGTTGGCGGGGCGCAACCCGCTGAGATGTGAAGCCCGTGCGATAGTGCCAACAGTGAATGAGGTGATCCGAAATTGGTGCAGGCTCGCTAAGTACTTAGTTGTTAAGCACCGCGACGTGAATCGGCGTGATCACGCTTGGGGTGAATTCCAACAAAGTCTTGGCCGATCCTCAGCAGTTGCGCGTCGGTGAGGTCACTGATGTCACATCGCACTTCACCAAGAATTTTTGCTGCCACGTCGGAGAAATGCTTTTCAGCGTAAGCGGAGAAATGATGTCCCGCATTTGATTTACCGGTCCCGTTGGTGAGCAAAACAATTCCATTAGCGTCATGGAGTGATTCACAGAGCAATTTCCAATACGCATCGCTATCAGCTTCATAGGTGCCGTCGGGGTTACCCGCCCGGTGGTACACGTTGTGATAGTAATTCTTTGGATCCTCCGCCGTTACGGTCTCTGGGCGGTCATGTGAATCCTGATCAAGTGCATAAATGCGAGTTTTGTGAAAGTCAATTGCTGCAACAGCGATCTTGCCACGAAGAATGACTACATCCGTTTTGTTCTCCATATTAAACTTCCTGACCTTCGGGTCGAGGATCAAAGCCTGCATTTTTGAGCATCCGGCGGAAATCAACAACCATTTGGGTATCGATGTCCTTGTCATGTGGACGGTCAAAAACTTCGGTTTCATCACCGAGGGTGACTGTGAACTTTCCGTCGTGCTTCTCTTCAACCGTTCCTGCCGCCTCGAGGAGGTGCAGAACGTCAACCCAACGAATGTTGTGACTCACCGGGTGCGAGTAGATAGCCGAGAGAGTGTCTAAGTGGTGGTTATTCAAGTGTGTGGGGTTCTCCCCCGTTGCGTCAGCCATGGCCGTACCTTGCCATGCCGTTGTGAGGTGTTGGTACTCCGGGCCGAACTATTCCGCTCTGATCCGTTCAGACTATCCATGGCAAGGTCACAGGAATCATCTACAAGGGCATAACGAATGCGGATGGCTCAATTGAAACTGCTGAATTTGACAGAGAGCCGATAACTAATGGACAGTCATGGGATGCCAAATATTCGTCAGATTATTGCCAGGGGCAGGGTATTTCTCCTACCCTCGCTCTCGCAGTCTGCTCCCGTTAGTTGTTGCGCTTGCGCTTTTGGAAAAAGTGGACCCACGCTGTAGATGACTGAAAGAATTGAACCTGTGATTACAGCGCTCGTAACGGCCTCACCCGATAATCCGTTCCCCAGGCCAGGAATCCGTATAAATAGACCTACATGTTTCTCAACATCTATACATATAAAAGGTGTTGTAAACACTGAATCAGGAACCGAGCCTTACCATGTAAAGCATGAAACATCCTGCTACTTCTTTCGTTCTGGCTTTGGTCAGCGTGATCCTTACCCCGATCTTGCTCTTCATTGAGTTCACCGCATTGTTTGGTGTTGCGATGATCACCTACGAACCAGCTAATCCGCTCTGGGTCAAAATCATTTCGGTCGTTGTCCTGATCCTGATCGGACTTTTCGTGTTAGCCGTGCCTGTCCTAGCCCTCATCATGGGCACAAAGTCGCGTGCAGCAGCCAAGTCAATGCCGACAAACGGTGCAGGTCTAGCTACGGCCGCGATGGTGATCGCGGGAATCGTAACCGCGGGCGTTGTTGTGACTCAGGTGTACGTGATCTACTCGTCTTTCGCATAGTGCATTACCGATAGCGAGTTGAGCTAAACACCGATAGCCAGGACTACCGCGATGATTAACATAACCACGCCACCAATTCGATAGACCTTGGTCATTGACGGCCTGCTGTACCAGCGCGTGTCACCTTCTTTGGGTTCCTGCCCAAATAATCCGATAACTGCGAGCACAAAACCTGGTACGGCCATCCAGAGAAAGGACAATTGTGCAAGGTTAGGAACTTCACCTAAGAGATTTTTTAAGATTGCAGTAACAATCAAACCGAAAGCAAGCATGACAGCGAATAAGGGCACACCTTCAGGGAGCGCCTGCCACACCGCCGGGAAATTCTTGAAACGATGCGCGAGCATCGATAGCAAGGAAGGCAGCAGGAACAACAGTGCTGCAACCCATAACTGCCACACATTACCAACGAAAGCCGCGGAGATAAACAAGAACGCCCCGGTGCGTACCAAGGCCGATGACACCAGTTGGGTGGTGCCCGGCTCCGTGACATTGGTAGGTGTCAGTGCCAGCATCCGCGCCGGCACCTTGCGAGCCGCGGCCTGCTCGAGCAGAACTTTCGCAACCAAGGCAATCAGCGCAACCAATCCAAGAAGTCTCGCTTGATCGGCAATCGGGAAGTCAATGGCACCTAAGTCGGGTAAAGCCGAAACTACGGCAATGGTGATCCAGGCGCCCATCAGTGGAACCACAAATAGATCGGTGAGGCGCTCCCACGACGCATCTGGCCCCGTTGCCCAACGGCGACGAATATCGCGGAAACTCCCGGCGATCAACCCCGGGCCAACCATGATCAAGCCAACACCGATCAAGGTGCGCACGCTGGATGCATTGACGATTCCGCCGGCCACCGCAACCGACACGGCAAATGCAAGCGCTCCGATCAACCCAGCAAACGCATCAAAGACACCAATTACAAGAAGAGGGATCATCAGTGCAAGGATCGCCGGCTCCGCCCGCCCACCGACACTAATGGCGGCAAAAATACCTAGTAGCAACGCTGCCAACGGCAAGATCAGACTGAATCCTCCAGCGAAAGCACGAACTGGCGCCGCATCGTTCAAAGTTCGGCTCAGTAGTGGGCTGAACTTGGCCACCGAGCCACCTACCCCGGCAAGTGCTAGTACTGCAGCCGATCGTACCGGCAAATCCGGCGCATCGATTTCGTCTAAATCGTCGATTCGACTGCGAACGGCGATGTCGACGCCTTCTCCACTTGGACCTTTGCTAACACCTGCAACGTCAACCGGACGACTACTCCCGCCGCCCATACCTGCGCCGACCCCCGCGACCGTCGCGATAGTCAGGGCCGCAACAGAAATTGCGGCCACCGCAGCTGGCG
>CANMNM010000051.1 GCA_947499275.1 Actinomycetota bacterium
GAAATTCACTTCGGTCCTGGTCGACTAATTCTCGAATTCGAGCAATGATGGCGCTGTGAATCTCGAGCGCTTTCCAAGCAGGGGTCGCGGTGGGATCGGTCACTCATCTAGTCTTGCATATGTTGGATCGAGTCCCGTGTTACCCGGATTTAAGGAGTTATCGTGGTTGAACACAGCGCGAACGTGAGTCTGGGCATGGTTGGCTTGGGTCGCATGGGCGCAAATCTGAGTCGGCGCGCAGCCGCTGCTGGTCACAACGTTGTTGGTTTTGATCGCAATCCCGACCTTGTGTCACAGTTAAACGGTTTTGGCATTCGCGGGACTGATTCACTGCCCGAACTAGTTGCGGCACTGCCAACGCCTCGAACGGTGTGGATCATGGTTCCTGCAGGCCCACCAACGCAAAGTGTGATCGATGAACTTGCAATCTTGCTCGAGCCGGGTGACACGATTATCGACGGTGGAAACTCCTACTACCGTGACGACATTGCCCATTCACATCAACTGCTAGCCCACGGAATTTCCTTCATTGACGTCGGGACCTCCGGTGGCGTCTGGGGCTTGGAACGCGGCTATTGCCTCATGATCGGTGGTGATGACAAACAGGTTAACGCCCTTACTCCGCTGTGGGATGCGTTGGCGCCCGGTATTGATTCTGCTCCGCGGACGGATTCTTCTGCTCCAGAGATCACCGCCGAGCGCGGTTGGTTACATTGCGGGCCTAGCGGTGCTGGGCACTTTGTGAAGATGGTTCACAACGGTATCGAATACGCGTTAATGGCAGCATATGCAGAAGGTTTCAATATTCTCAAGCACGCTAACTTAGGAACGGAAAGTTCACGAGATTTACAGCATGACGCGGAAACTGCGCCACTTTCCCATCCAGAGTTTTATCAATACGACATTAACATCCCCGCAGTCGCCGAAGTGTGGCGTCGTGGTTCAGTCGTTGGTTCATGGCTACTGGACCTCACCGCAGCAGCATTGGCCCAGAGTCCAGAGCTCACGGAGTTCTCCGGTCATGTTTCTGACTCGGGTGAGGGTCGATGGACTTCAATTGCCGCGATCGACGAAGGAGTTCCCACACCGGTTTTAACCTCGGCGTTGTATTCCCGATTCGCTTCACAGGGCAAGGATCAGTTTGCCAACCAAATCCTTAGCGCCATGCGCAAGGGTTTTGGTGGACATGATGAGAAAACAAGCTAAAGGTACACACCCAGCAGGCTCGCGCATATGTCCTTGACTAGCCCAGGAGCATTGGGGTGAGAGCCCCCAGCGTGCAGTGAGTCTCGCGCCCAGTTGTCAATTGCATCGAGAGCGCTAGGAGTCTTCAAATCGTCAGACATGACCTCGCGAACACGATCCAGAACGGGTTCGGAGTCGATAGCACATTCCAGGCTCGTTGCTGCCCTCCATAGGTCAAGTCTGGATTGTGCGCCCTCTAATCCTTGTGGGGTCCACGACCAATCACTGCGGTAATGGTGGGCCAGGAGTGCCAACCGGATTGCAGCCGGATCAACACCTTCATGACGCAAAGTTGAGACGAAAACCAAATTCCCGCGTGATTTTGACATTTTGTGCCCTTGCCAAAAAACCATTCCTGAATGGACATAGAACCTCGCAAATGGCTCAACACCGGTCAGGCTTTCTGCCTGTGCCGCACTCATTTCATGGTGCGGGAAGACAAGGTCAGATCCACCACCCTGAACATCGATCTGATCCCCCAAATAGGTCAAAGCAATTGTTGAACATTCGATATGCCACCCAGGACGCCCGTGACCCAGAACCGTGTTCCATGCGGGTTCATCGGGCCTCTCGTTCTTCCACAGCAACGGATCAAGTGGGTCAATTTTCCCAACGCGGTCGGGATCACCACCGCGCTCGCCAAAAATATCAAGCATCTGCGGTCGAGTCAGGTGTGAAATCGAACCAAACAAGGGTGCCTGCTCAATTCTGAAATAGATATCACCGTCGAGTTCATAGGTTTTGCCCTCGCTCTGCAATTGCAGTACGTGCTCGGCCACCTGTGGGATTGATTCAACAGCCCCGATGTAATGCTGCGGAGGGATGACTCCGAGGGCCTGCATATCCTCACGAAACAATGCTGTTTCCCTATTGGCGATCTCACGCCAATCCTGACCGGTGGCAATTGCACGTTCCAAAAGAGGTTCGTCAATATCGGTGACATTTTGCACGTAGTTGACGGAAATTCCGCAATCAAGCCAAGCCCGGATTAGCAGGTCAAATGCCACGTAGGTGTTGGCGTGCCCCATATGTGTCGCATCGTAAGGAGTAATGCCACAAACATAAATTTTTGCGGTCTTACCGGGAGCTGTCGGCCGAATAGATTGGGTTGCAGAGTCAAACAGCCGGAGGTCGCGACCCATTCCTGGGAGTTTTGGGTTTACCGGCTCCAGCCAACTCTGCATGCTGTGAGCCTACCGGTTGATTTCAAGATGCTTAAAAGACCGGCCATGGGATAGCCGGCCACTGCGCATTCGGTTGCGGAAAAGTTTGTGTTTTCAGCAATCCGGCGATTCGTTGGCGCAATTCATGTGATTCAGCGCGGGATAAATATGGATCAATCTGGTCGTGGAAATCACCGAGTGTTCCCTGTAATTTTTCTATGGTAGCGAGGTCAACCCCCAGGATCGGTTGATCCACCCAACCCCACAGAACGGTGCGCAATTTTGGTTCCTCGTTGAAACACACTCCGTGATCGATCGCGAAGATTCGGCCGGATGAATCCGCCAAAACATGTCCAGCTTTGCGGTCCGCGTTATTCACGATCGCGTCAAAAAGAGCCATACGCATGAGGGACTCGCTGGAGTCATGTGCCAGCACCACCGGGTTACCTCTTTGATCCACCGCCTCCAAAACGCTCAGCCATCCCGAGGGGGCGCTCTGCGCGTCAAAGATGTTTACGGGGCGAAGTTCATCTACTTCTTCGATCCATTTCTGCACCATGCCTGGCCCTGCCGGTCCATCAGTGATCCAACGAGTTGGCGGAACTAATCCCCATCCCAGCATCACATCAAGATTTGCAGCGGCTACTTCACGCCCGGAGAGAGTGTCATCGGGAAAATCCCACAGTGGTCGTTCACCGGCAACGGGCTTATAAACAAAAAGAGCTTCATTGCCGTCCTTGCAGAGAAGGGAGCCGTTACTTGCATCACGTAATTGCCCAATGGGTTCAAGGGTGCCCTTGAAAATCGAATTAGAAGTCTCGTCGCTTGTACCCATTGGCCCTCGGACAGATGTGACCCTCTGGGTCAAGTGGTTGCTGGCAGAAAGGGCAGGGTAACCGGCCCGATTCCGCGACGCGATGGGTTCGGTCAGCGAATGCGCGTGCATAGGGAGCGCTCAGCCAGACTCGAAGCGTGTCGGGTCCTTCATCGCCGTCTTCGCCCAACTCTGGGACCTCGTCGCTTTCATCGGCAATTGCATGAGCTTCGATCACAACACAGGAACTGCCTTCATCCCACCCTAAGGCCATCGCTCCCACCCGGAATTCTTCAAGCAGAGGCATATCTAAAGGTTCTGCATCCAGTAGTTCAAGTGGTGCACTTTCGGGCACCACACCACCGGGATCTCGACTGGCCCGAACTTCATCGAGTAAGTCATCGATTCGCTCGGCTAACACAATTGCTTGCTGCTTTTCAAAGGCAACGGCTGTAAGCGCACCGGCTGATTTGGCCTGTAAATAGAATGTTCGCTCCCCGGGCATACCGACGGTTCCTACGACAAAGCGCTCGGGCAAACGGTATTCAATGACCCTTCTAGTCACCGGACCCACCTCCCACCGGAGCATCGCTCTTACTCTTGAGCGCAACGCTTACATGCCTTCGGGTATCAGATCCATTGCTATTGGTGCTCAAAACGAAGGGTCGGGAAGGCGTGTAGTTAATAACACTCACAGAGCCCGGATTAACCCCGATTCGTTGGAACAAATCGAGATGGATACCGAGGGCATCAGCAAGAATTGCCTTGATGACATCGCCGTGGGAAACGGCCACATAGACAGAATCGGGTCCCAACACATCATTCCAATGCCGGATAGCACCAACAGCCCTATTCGCCATATGCGCCATTGATTCTCCCTCAGTTCCGGGGAAAACGACAGATGCAGGGTGATCTTGGACCGCACGCCACAAGTCCTCCTTAGCCAATTCACTCAAACTGCGACCGGTCCAGTCACCGTACTCGCACTCTGACAGACCCGATTCGAGCGATATAACCAATGGGTCACCGGTTTTACTGACCAACGTAGTCGCAAGGGCCTCGGCTGTTTGCACAGTGCGCTCAAGAGGTGAGGAGATAATGGCGGATACTTCAAGACCTGTTAACAGTTCGGCTAAATGCTGCGCCTGCTCAATTCCACGACTGTCCAGAACCGTCCCAGGTGCAGTTCCCGCCAATATTCCCTTTTCATTGGCACTTGTCCGCCCGTGACGAACTAGCAAAACCGTAGCCATGCCCCCTAACGTAGTGCCGAGATCGATTTTGACCATATATATCTTGGAGGTGTTCGCGTGCGGCAGAAAGATGCTCGCATTCACTGACACAATGGCCCCATGATCCGACGTATGGGACGGTATTCTGCAGACGGCCAATTTGAGCATCAGCACATGCCGCCAATTGACATTATTACCCCCGATGATGCTGCAGCACATGATGCTCGAGTCGCCATAACCGACCTGATCTCTCAGGTGAAAGCAGATGCTGGGTCCTTCGTGTGGCTGGGATTAGTTACCCCAACTCCGGCCGAATTGTCATTGGTAACTGAACTTTTTGCACTCGAGCCACTCGATGTCGAAGACGCTGCCAACGTTGCCCAACGCGCTAAGTTTGAGTTGAGTAACGGGGAAGGCTTTGCCTTACTTAAGACTTTGTCATATGACGCCACTAGCCGGGCAGTGACAACGGGACAAACTTCAGTTTTTGTCGGCGACTGGTTCGCGATCACGGTGAGATACGGTCTTGCGGGAGACCTTACAAATGTACGCGAACGAATGTCTCATGATGAACGACTGAGAACACATGGGCCACTTGCAGTGCTGTACGCCGTTTTGGACATCACAGTTGACTCTTATCTTGAAGTGTCCGAAGATGTCCATGAAGACATGCGCGTTATTGAGCAAGATGTTTTTTCCATGCAGCCAACTGCGCAAACAACAAAAAACATCTATCAACTAAAACGAGAAAATATTCTTGTAAGCCAGGCCGCGTCACCCCTTGTCAATGCAGCACAGAAGTTTTCCAATGAAACTTATGATTCTATTCCAAAAAAGTTGGAACCATTTTTCGCCGACATAGGTGATCACATTCTTCGCGTAAATGACGTTGTAGAAAGTACCGACAACGCACTACTCACAATGCTGATGGCAACAACCGCCTTGCAAGACCTTAAGCAGAACACCGATATGCGCAAAATTTCAGCTTGGGTGGCGATCGCGGCAGTACCTACTCTGACTGCGGGAATTTTCGGCATGAATTTCGAAAACATGCCTGAACTCCAAACTGATTATGGCTACCCCATTGTTTTAGCATTCATGGCTATCACCTGCTGCCTTCTCTTTCGCGGGTTCAAAAAAAGCGGTTGGCTCTAACTCCCGGACGTCAGCGTGCCCGTGGCCAGAAGTGCCAACACAAGAACTCCGAGAAGAACCCGATAAATCACGAATGGAGTGTAGGTACGAGTCGTTAACCATCTCAGCAGCCAAGTAATCACACCAAGTCCGACAAAAAACGCAATGACAGTCGCAAGGATGGTTTGACCCCATTGCGTGTTTTGTTGACCGGAAATCTTGGTTGCCTCATATAGCCCAGAGCCAAGGACCGCCGGAATTGCCAGCAAGAATGCGTATCGCGTTGCAGCGACTCGGTCGTAGCCCAGAGCCAAACCCGTCGTGATCGTTGCACCTGAGCGAGACACTCCAGGAATTAGCGCAAGTGCTTGACCGAAGCCAAACGCAATGGCATCGGGGAACTTGAGCCGGTCAATTGATTTGATTTTGCGACCGTAGCGGTCCGCCAGGCCAAGGATAATTCCGAAGACGATTAACATCGTGGCTACGAGGTAGAGATTACGAGCTGTAGTTTCAATCTGACTTGAGAAGGTAAAACCAAGGGCCGCCACTGGAATTGTTCCGACGATCACATACCAGCCCATTCGAGCATCAAGTTCTTTACGCAATGCGGAGTCGGTTAAGGACCGAAACCATGTTGAGACAATTCGCCGAATATCACGCCAGAAGTACACAATCACCGCTAGTTCGGTACCGATCTGACTGACCGCGGTGAAGGCAGCCCCCGGGTCTGTCCAACCGAAAAACTGACTAAAGATCAGTAGGTGTGCTGAAGAAGAAATGGGCAGGAACTCGGTCAGACCTTGAAGGGCTCCTAAAACAACTGCTTCAAACCACGTCATTTCCATTAATCGCCGGTGTTTGCATTCAGATCTCCCAAACCAGAACTCTTGAGAACCTCCTTCATCACGTGCAAAGTTCCCACACGCTCCTTCAAGGTTCCTGCGAAAGAGGCGACACTTAGATTGGTCACGCCAGCTTCTGCGTAGGCGGGTAAGCGCTTCGCGATTCGCTCGGGCGGCCCGATGAGTGAGGTGGCATCAATGAATTCGAAAGGAACGGCGGCTGCCGCGCCTGCGTAGTCCTTTGACATGTAACGATCTTGAATTTCAATCGCCGCTTCTTCATAGCCCATGCGGGTGGCGAGTTGATTTTAGAAGTTCTTATCCCTCGCCCCCATTCCACCGATATACAGCGCCGCGTAGGGGCGGACATAGTCGGCGCACTCTTCGACACTCGCTCCGGGGACCACAGGCACGGTGGGAACAACGTCGAAGCCTTCCATCGTCTTTCCCGACTTTTCCCGGCCGGCAATGAGAGGTTTCATAAGCTCAGAAGCATGCTCGGGTGAAAAAAAGATAGCTAACCACCCATCGGCGATCTCACCGGTCAGTTCAAGGTTTTTAGGTCCAATGGAGGCCAAGTAAATGGGAATGTTTTCGCGGACTGGGTGAACCGTGAGCGTGAGTGCCTTACCGGGACCATCGGGCAGAGGTAAGGTGAAAAATTCACCGACGTACTGAACCCTCTGACGTGAAAGTGCCATCCGGACAATGTCCACGTACTCGCGTGTTCGCTGCAGTGGTTTTGTGAATCGTACGCCGTGCCAACCCTCAGAAACCTGTGGACCAGAAACTCCAAGTCCCAGTCGAAAGCGACCACCGGAAAGAGTGTCCAAGGTTGCGGCTGTCATGGCGGTATTTGCCGGAGACCGCCCGGGGATCTGGAAAATTGCACTGCCAACATCTATCTGCTTGGTTTGGGCGGCAATCCAAGTGAGGACAGTTGCAGCATCTGAGCCATAAGCTTCAGCGGCCCAGACACACGAGTAGCCCAGGCGGTCAGCCTCTCGAGCGACTTCTAAATTGTCCGCGTCGTTTCCCGCGCCCCAATATCCAAGATTTACTGATAGTTTCATGGCCGTAGCCTACGGCCTGCATTCCCCAATTTTCCTGCCCATGGGTCTACGGTTATGCCATGCAGCAAAGGCCACTGGGTAATTCTGGGATTCGAGTCGGGCGATTGGCGCTGGGCACAATGACCTGGGGTCGGGCTACCGATGAATATGACGCACGCGATCAGTTGGCCGCCTTCCTCGACGCCGGTGGAACACTCATAGACACGGCCGACGTTTATGCCGAAGGTGCCAGCGAGGAAATGCTGGGAACCCTTATTCAAGAATTTGAGTGTCGCGAATCAATTGTTTTGGCCACCAAGGCTGTTTCACTGCCAAACACGGAGCGC
>CANMNM010000052.1 GCA_947499275.1 Actinomycetota bacterium
CAAGGGCAAGCTCGAGATCGAACTCGTTGTTGAGCGCGGTCGCGGCTATGTTCCCTCAACCATGAACAAGCACCCAGAGCAGGAAATTGGCCGTATTCCGGTTGACTCGATCTATTCACCAGTGCTTAAGGTCAGCTACAAAGTTGAGGCTACTCGTGTAGAGCAGCGCACCGACTTCGACAAGTTGATCCTTGATGTAGAGACCAAGCCATGCATGCTCCCACGTGATGCAGTTGCCTCTGCCGGTTCAACGCTGGTTGAGCTCTTTGGTCTGGCTCGGGAAATGAATGTTGATGCCGAAGGTATTGACATTGGCCCAAGCCCAACTGATGCATTCGTTGCTGAGCAACTCTCAACACCAATTGAGCAGCTTGACATGACAGTGCGTTCATACAACTGCCTCAAGCGTGAAGGTATCCACACGGTTGGTGAATTGATCACCCGCAGTGAGGCTGATCTGCTTGATATCCGCAACTTTGGCGCCAAGTCAATTGATGAAATCAAGGTAAAGCTGCACGGCCTCGGTCTGGCGCTCAAGGACAGCCCTCCCGGGTTTGACCCCAGCACCGCTGTTTACTTCGATGACACGGATGTTGATATGGATGTCGACCCCGAAGAAGTTGAAGAAGTTGTCGCCACTTTCACCGAAGATGCCTACCCCGAGGACGAGCAGCTCTAAGAGCCTGCTGCGTATTCGGACTGACCAAGATTAATAAGGAGACAAGATGCCATCGCCAGCTAAGGGAGCCCGCCTCGGTGGGGGAGCCTCACACGAGAAGCACATGCTGGGCAATCTCGCGACCGCTCTCTTTGAGCACGGGCGCATCACGACTACCCATGCAAAGGCAAAGCGACTACGACCAGTTGCAGAGCGTTTGGTGACCTTCGCAAAGCGTGGAGACATCGCGGCACGTCGCCGGGTTCTCACCGTGGTCAAGGACAAGGGTGTCGTGCACACACTGTTCACCGAGATCGGCCCAAGCTATGCGGGCCGTCCAGGTGGCTACACAAGAATCATCAAGATTGGTAACCGCAAGGGCGACAACGCTCCCATGGCGATCATCGAACTGGTTGAGCCTATGCTCGAGCAGGTAGTTGCTGAAGCCACCGGTGCCACCAAGCGTGCCGCCAAGGAAAGTGCAGCAGCAGCACCCGTCCAGAGTGAAGCAGCCGAAGTCGCAGAAGAGATCAAGCCGGATACGGAAGAAGTCCTCGTAGAGGAAAGCACCGAGCCGGTTAATGAACTAGGCGAAGAAGAAGCCGCTGCAAGCGACGAAGATACGACCAAGGAGTAATTCCTGAGCTCGCAACACGATATTGATCAGCCCGTTCCCGGACTCCCCGGGGACGGGCTGATTCGTCTGCGTGTCTTCCTCTCCTATGACGGCTCGGGCTTTCACGGGTGGGCATCACAGATGGAAGCCCGCTCGGTTCAGGGGGAAGTAGAAAACATTATTGGCGCACTCATTCATCAACTTGAATTACCGACAATTGTGGCCGGGCGCACGGATGCGGGTGTGCATGCGCGTAATCAGGTCTTTCATTTTGACCTCCCCCGTGATCACCCCGAACTAGAAAAACTCACTGCTGAGCGAATCAACAAAGCATTGCCCGGTGACATTCGAATTCTACGAATCGAAGAAGCGCCCTACGGTTTTGACGCACGGTTCTCTGCCTTGTGGCGCGAGTACAGCTACACCGTGTGTGATGACCCCACAGGTCCGCAACCACTTCACCGTCATGAAGTTCTGCAGTGGCCGGTTCCACTGGACATTGATCGACTCAATGAAGCCAGCCAATGTCTCATCGGCATCCATGATTTTTTTGCTTTTTGCAAAGAAAAACCCAAAGCCACCACGATCAGAGAACTTCAAAAACTCGAATGGCATCGGAACGCAGACAATTATGTTGTGATGACAATTCGGGCCGATGCCTTCTGTTACTCGATGGTCCGCACCATTGTGGGTGCACTCCTGCCAATCGGGGATGGCCGTAAACCCATCACCTGGACCCAGCACCTACTCGACCAAGAAGACAAGCTTTCCCACATTCAAACCATGGATGCCTTTCCCTTAGTTCTCGAACACGTCGGCTACCCAACAGATGAAGAGCTACATGCTCGTCAAGGTGAAACGAGAGCAAGGCGGGGTATGGATCGTGATCAGGGGCGTGTCACAGGCCACAATTTGCTGCGCGATCCTTGAGCATAGGCTGCCGTCATGATCCGAAGTTTTGATTCCCATTCCGTTGAACTCACGCATCGTCCCCTCAAGGCAAAACTTGCGATTACTGAAGGGGTGACAAGCGCGGTTGCCGTCGTGGACACCGAAGGTGACATCGAAGTTGGTGTGTGGGAACACTCGGTCGGAGAGTCCACCGACACCGAGGTCGAGGAAGTATTCGTGGTGGTTTGGGGCAGGGGAACCGTGACCTGCGAGCAGGGGGGCGTGATCGATTTAGCCCCGGGAACAATCGGGATCCTTCCGGCGGGATCGCGCACCACGTGGAAGGTCACCGAAACACTGAGAAAAGTTTGGATCACTCTCGCCTAGCTGACGGCTAATGGCTTGGGAATAAATCGATACGTATTTGTCGGCCGCGCGTGACATACTCGGGTTCGTTCATGAAGTGAACTTTTATAGGTGAGGAGAATGCATGTCGTGGGTTGACGTTGGATTTATTGCCTTCGACACGGAGACAACCGGTGTTGATATTGCGAATGATCGCATTGTGTCTGCCGCTGCAGTGGTGTACAAGGACCGTGTTGAGGTTTCCTCGCAAGAGTGGTTGATCAAAGTTGATGTTGACATTCCTGAGTCTGCAAGTGCGGTGCACGGGATCACCAATGAAATGAGTCAGTCCCAGGGCCAAGATCAGTTCGCGGCCCTTAAATCAATACGCGAATTCCTCGTGGCATCGGATCTGCCTGTTGTTTGTTTTAATTCCTCATTTGATCGCGGGATCCTTGATGCGAATCTGGAGCGAGTTGGGTTGCAACCATTGGTGGGCGTCATTGATATCTGTCCTTATGTAATTGACAAGCAGATGGACAAATACGTCAAGGGCAAAGCGCAGAGGCGTCTTCAACCCACGGTTGCTCGGTACGGTCTTGAAATCTCTGAGGACGACTGGCACGGGGCACTGGCTGACTCCCGGATCACGGGGTTGCTCCTACTGGCTCAGGCTCAGCGCTACCCGCAACAATTTAATGGTGAAGTGGGTGAGTTTGCCCAGGCTATCGGTGTGTGGCGCGAGGAACAGGACGCATCATTTAAAGCCTGGCTGGCTACCCAGCCGCCTCTATCATCGTAATTGCCTCTTCACGAGCGATTATTGAGCCAGAATCTCGTTATCTAGGGGGGATTTGGGGCTACCGGTGGGGTATGGGTATCCTTTGAGGTCGCTGTGAGTGTTGCAGCCTGGAGTCCTTGGAAGGCCTCCAGTACGGCCTGCCAACCGGTTGGTGCAGAAACCAAGTCCCTACGAGAAAGCAAGGTGGCGCCCCATGCGCACATATAGCCCGAAAGCCGGCGAGATTACTCGCACCTGGCACGTGATTGACGCCACCGACGTTGTTCTCGGACGGCTCGCAAGTCAGGTCGCGGTTCTCCTTCGCGGAAAGCACAAGCCAACATTTGCACCGCATATGGATGTCGGTGACTTCGTCATCGTTATCAATGCTGACAAAGTTGCACTCACCGGATCTAAGCGAGAGCAGAAGATCGCGTACCGCCACTCTGGTTACCCAGGTGGCCTCACTGCAACGACTTACTCTGAGCTCTTGGAGTCACATCCAACTAAGGCTGTTGAGAAGGCAGTTAAGGGAATGCTCCCTCACAACAAGCTCGGTCGCCAACAGTTGACCAAGTTGAAAATCTATGTTGGTGACAATCACCCACACAGTGCCCAAGAACCCAAGCCATTCACCATTACCCAGGTCGCGCAGTAGCGCTAAGGAGAGATTTACGTGTCTGAAGTTGCTATTGACGTAGAAGAAGAAATCGAAGAAGTTCCATCGGAGTACACCAGCGAAAGCGCTAAGCCGGTAATCAATCGCGATGTTGTGATTGCACCAGGTGCTGCAACAGGTCGCCGCAAGCAGGCCGTTGCACGTGTTCGCATTGTGCCCGGAACGGGCCAGTTCAAAATTAATGGTCGCGACCTTGCGTCCTATTTCCCGAACAAGGTCCACCAGCAAATTGTGAACGAGCCATTTGTCTCCCTTGGCGCACCAGGCCAATTTGACGTAATTGCTCGACTTCACGGTGGTGGCACCAGCGGTCAAGCCGGCGCACTTCGTTTGGGCATCGCTCGTTCGCTCAATGGAATTGATACGGAAGGTAACCGCGCTATTTTGAAGAAGGCCGGTTTCCTTACCCGTGACCCACGGGCCAAGGAGCGCAAGAAGTACGGTCTGAAGAAGGCTCGTAAGGCCTCGCAGTACAGCAAGCGCTAATCGAAGTGGTTTGCGCCACGTTGTGGGGCTAATTGCATGGGGCTTTTTGGAACCGATGGAGTTCGCGGTTTAGCGAATAGGGATCTCACGGCCGAATTGGCTTTGGATCTTTCTGTTGCTGCAGCACACGTGTTGGCAGACTCAGGAGAGTTCGCCGGTCATCGCCCTCGAGCAATTGTTGGTCGTGACACGCGTGCTTCAGGGGAGTTCCTTGAAGCCGCGGTTGTCGCGGGCCTTGCCAGCGCCGGAGTAGATGTAACCCTTGTTGGAGCACTTCCCACTCCAGCGGTCGCCCATTTAGTTGCTTCTCTGGAAGCTGACCTTGGTGTCATGCTCTCCGCCTCGCATAACCCCATGCCAGATAATGGCATTAAGTTCTTTGCGCGAGGTGGCGTCAAACTCGATGACGCTTTGGAAGTTGCAATTGAAAACCGGATGCGTGAGCCGTGGGAGCGACCTGTTGGTGGGGATGTAGGTCGTGTGGTCAATGACACGGGAGCTGCTGAACTGTTTGTTTCCCATTTATTGTCCACACTCGCCTCTGAAACACCACTCACCGGTCTAAAAGTTGTTGTTGACTGCGCGAATGGTTCAGCAAGTGTTGTGGGGCCAGAAGCATTGCGTCGTGCCGGCGCTGAAGTAATTGCCATTCATGCTGCCCCCAATGGTTTGAACATCAATGATGGTTGTGGGAGCACCCACCTTGAAGACCTTCGGGCTGCTGTTGTTGAGCACGCTGCAGATGCTGGAATTGCTTTCGACGGGGATGCGGATAGGTGCCTTGCAATAGATGCATTAGGTAATGACGTTGACGGTGACCACATTCTGGGAATCCTTGCAATATCAATGGCTGCTTCTGGAACTTTGATTAACGACACCGTGGTTTCAACCGTGATGGCCAACCTTGGTTTCAACCAGGCAATGGAAGCAGCAGGAATCACGGTGATTTCAACAGCGGTTGGTGACCGGTACGTTCTGGAATCAATGCGCGAGCATGGTTTTGTTCTTGGTGGCGAACAAAGCGGGCATGTCGTCATGAGTGAATTTGGAACGACCGGTGACGGTATTTTGACCGCCTTACATTTACTTGCACGCGTTGGTGGGAGTGGAAAATCTTTGGCCGAGCTCGCTGGCGTCGTTACAAAGTTGCCACAGGTACTCATCAACGTTGGTGATGTAGATCGCAATGCACTTGGCTCAAATGCGCGAGTCAGAGCTGAACTTGAACTCCTTGAGTCGTCGCTTCAGGGCAGTGGTCGCATTCTCCTTCGGCCCTCGGGCACCGAGCCGGTTATTCGGGTTATGGTTGAAGCCGAGAGTCAGGATCGGGCCCAACAGGTTGCCGAACAGTTGGCGCAGGTAATCACCACAGAACTCGCCCTGGATTAATCCGCCGCAACGCCACTGCTCTCGCTAACGTCAGTCGTGATGGGCCGCGGCGGTAGGATTATGTGGTGTGCGGAATCGTTGGATACGTCGGTGAGAAGCAGGCCCTCGAGATCATCGTCGAGGGGCTTCGCCGAATGGAGTATCGCGGCTATGACTCAGCAGGGATTGCAGTAATCGCCGATGGCAAGCTTGAAGTGCGCAAGAAGGCCGGAAAACTGGGAGAGCTTGAACTACTCCTCGGTGAAGATCCAATGCCAGGTTCCACCACCGGAATTGGCCACACTCGGTGGGCAACTCATGGCGGTCCAACCGACCGAAATGCCCACCCTCACGTAAGTTCAGATCAGCGCATTGCCGTGATACACAACGGAATCATTGAAAACTTTCAGGTGCTACGCGCCGAACTGGAAGCCGTTGGTATTTCACTCGAGTCTGAAACCGACACTGAAGTCGTGGCACACATGATGGCGCGAGCACTACCCGAGGTGGGCAACTCGTTGCCACTAGCCATGCAGGCGGTGTGCTCGAGACTTCAAGGCGCTTTTACTCTGGTAGTGATTGATCGGGAGCAACCCGATCTCGTGGTTGGCGCTCGGCGGAATTCACCGCTTGTTGTTGGCCTGGGTGAAGGTGGCAACTTTCTGGCATCCGATGTCAGTGCATTCGTGGCACACACTCGTTCAGCGTTGGAGTTGGGCCAAGATCAAATCGTGATTATGAAAGCAGACTCCGTAGTTGTCACCGACTTCTCTGGAACGGTTGTGCAGGCCACACCATTCACCATTGATTGGGATGCATCCGCTGCTGAAAAAGGTGGATTTGACCTGTTCATGTTGAAAGAAATCTCAGAGCAGCCAAAGGCGGTTGCTGACTCACTCCTCGGCCGCATTGATGAGAACCAACGGATTAAATTAGATGAACTCAGTATTGATCCATCAGTGTTGCAACACATTAACAAAGTAATCGTGATTGCTTGCGGAACTGCAGCACACGCTGGAATGGTTGCTAAATACGCGATTGAGCATTGGACGCACCTTCCCGTTGATGTTGAGTTAGCGAGTGAATTCCGTTATCGGGATCCAATCGTTGGGCCTGACTCACTGGTCATTGCCATTTCACAGTCCGGCGAAACCATGGATACCCTGATGGCACTGCGCTATGCCAAATCACAGGGTGCCCGCACATTGGCTATCTGCAATACGGTCGGGTCAACGATCCCTCGTGAGTCTGACGCCGTGATTTACACCTACGCTGGGCCTGAAATCGCTGTTGCGAGCACTAAAGCTTTTCTCACCCAAATAACAGCAACCTATTTGGTTGGTTTGTTCCTGGCTCAAGTTCGTGGAGTCATGTTCGAAGACGAAATTCGGTCAATTCTTGCTGACCTTGACGACATGCCTCGCCAGGTTGACCTCGTACTTGATACCGCAGAACCTGTTCGTGAACTTGCCCGTTCCCTTGCTTCGGCCCGTTCAGTCCTCTTCATTGGCCGCCATGTCGGCTACCCGGTTGCCCTTGAAGGTGCACTGAAACTTAAAGAGCTGGCCTACATGCACGCTGAAGGATTCCCTGCGGGAGAGCTTAAGCATGGACCCATTGCTTTGATCGAAGAGGGAATCCCGGTGATTGTGATTGTTCCATCACCCAAGGGGCGCGCGATCCTGCACGACAAGATGGTGTCCAACATTCAAGAAGTGCGCGCCCGCGGAGCAAAAATAATTGCAATCGCGGAAGAGGGCGATGAAAGCATTGTTCCCTTTGCCGACCACATAATTCGAATCCCTGCGGTCCCAACATTGATGCAGCCCC
>CANMNM010000053.1 GCA_947499275.1 Actinomycetota bacterium
GTGCGAATCGGGAGTTTGCTTAATTGATTGAGGACGTCGCTCATCGGCGCATTGAGATTGATATGCACCGTCGTGTCATCAAGGTGTGTGTCCTCGATTTCGGGCAAGAAATGCGCAGGTTCTGTTTCAAGTTGCTCGAGAAACACTCCTTCTGGAGTAATTTTTGCTTTAGCCTGTCGATCCGCGGAGCAGGAGACGGCGATTGCTACGGGGCACGAAGCTCCATGGCGTGGCAGTCGAATCACGCGTACGTCGTGGCAAAAATACTTCCCGCCAAACTGGGCGCCAATTCCAAATTCTTGGGTTTGTAGGAATACTTCATGTTCCATCTCCAGATCGCGGTACCCGTGGCCATCGGGTGAACCGTGAACGGGAAGGCCGTCGAGATAGTGCGCGGATGCCAGCTTTGCAGTCTTCAGTGCGAACTCCGCGCTTGTTCCACCCACAACAATTGCAAGGTGATACGGCGGACAGGCAGCTGTTCCAATTGAGCGAAGTTTTTCATCAAGAAAAGACGCGAATTTAGTGGGATTAAGTAGGGCAGCGGTTTCCTGATAAAGGAAACTCTTGTTTGCACTGCCGCCACCCTTAGCCATGAACAGGAATTCATAAGACTGGTTTTTGTGGGGATCGGAAAATATGTCGATTTGAGCGGGCAGATTCGTTCCCGTGTTGCGCTCTTCCCACATGCTCAGGGGTGAGAGCTGCGAATAGCGCAGGTTGAGTTGGGCGTACGCGTCGAATACGCCACGGGAAATATCTTCGCTGTCCTGGCCGGGAGTGAGTACGAATTGGCCACGCTTGCCCATAATGATTGCCGTCCCCGTGTCTTGGCACATGGGCAAAATTCCACCAGCTGAAATATTTGCGTTTTTCAACAGGTCGAGTGCGACAAAGCGGTCATTGGGGCTGGCCTCGGGGTCATCGAGAATCTTTTTTAGTTGCGCCAGGTGGTCCGTGCGAAGTAGGTGTGAGATGTCCCGCATAGCGGCGAAAGTCAAAGCAGTTAATGCACTGGACTCAACCCGCAGAAACTCGTGGTCACCCAGTCTCTCAACACTGACACCCTCCGTCGTTAGTAGGCGGTACTGGGTCGTATCGGCACCCAGAGGCAGTTGGTCGGTGTAGAGGAATTCGCTCACGGGAACACCCTAGGCCACCAAGAATTCCCATCACATGAAAGCGGCGGGTTGGCTCAGAATCCCTCTGGTAGAACGACTGTTGAATATTGCGAATCAGGCGCATAGTGGTGTTCGCTCTTGATTTCACGGATTGTCTTGCTCTTGCTCCGCATAACAATGGAATTGGTTGTTGGACCTTGTGGGCTGTAACGAACACCTTGAAGTAACTCACCATCAGTGATTCCCGTGGCGCAGAAAAAGTTATTGTCACCTGTGACGAGATCGCGGGTGCCTAATACCCGATTGAGATCATGGCCAGCATTAATTGCTTTATCTCGCTCTTGATCAGAGGTCGGCCAGAGTATGGCTTGAATTTCACCACCGAGTGCGGTCATTGCACACGCAGCAATAATTCCTTCCGGTGTTCCACCAATTCCCATCAAGACGTCGATACCGGTATTAGGTCGGGCAGCCATTACGGCTCCAGCTACATCGCCATCAACAATGAATTTGATGCGAGCTCCCGCTTCTCTGATCTCGCGCACCAAGTCGTCGTGTCGCGGGCGGTCCAGCACGCACACGGTCAACTGGGAAACTGTTTCCCCTTTTGCTTTTGCAATTTGCTGCAGGTTCCAAGCGGTTGGTGCCTCAATGTCAATTGATCCTGCAGCTTCAGGTCCAACAACAAGTTTTTTCATGTAAAAAACGGCACTCGGATCAAACATGGTTCCGCGTTCGGCAACGGCGATGACGGAGATCGCATTGGGCATACCTTTGGCCGCCAGGGTCGTGCCATCAATGGGGTCTACCGCGACGTCAGCGTCTGGCCCGCTGCCGTCTCCAATTCGTTCACCGTTAAACAGCATGGGGGCTTCGTCTTTCTCGCCTTCACCGATTACCACGATTCCGTTCATGCAGACTCCGCTGACTATGGTGCGCATGGCGTTGACCGCGGCTCCGTCGGCCCCGTTTTTATCGCCGCGACCCACCCAGCGGGCGGCGGCCATTGCTGCGGCCTCGGTGGCGCGGACTAATTCAAGAGCCAGATTTCGCTCTGGGACTGCTGCCGGCTGTGTGTGTTCTCCACTCATGGGGTCAGCGTAGCGGTGTTGAGTGGGCCGAAACATGACTGATGATCCATTATTGGGGGGTGAGTACGCCGGTTCCAACGGGAAAGCGCAATGCCCGCATGCGTCAAACCGTGGGGGATATGGTCCGTTCACTCGCCGTGGTCCTCGGGGTAATCGGGTTAATCATGTTGTTGACCTGGCGCCCCTCGCCGGATCCGATCCGAGAAGTTGATCCTCTGCCACAATTTTCACTCGCTAGCGGGCAGGCAGACTTCCCCGTGGTTGTCCCGGAAATCGAGGGGTTGCGAGCGACCAGCGTTCGTTGGGAGCCAACGCAGTATTCACGGGATGAACCTGTGTGGCATGTGGGATACGTGACGGCGGGCGACGAATACCTGGAAATCACCCAAACCTCGGCAACTAACGAAGAGTTTTTGGAAAACGAACTCACCGGAATTTTCGGGGAGGGCGAGGAATTAATCTCGAATGAGAATTGGCTGATCTTTGAAGGACCGGACTCGCGGGCATTAGTAAATGTGACACCTGAGGTAACCACGGTGGTGAGTGGCACGGTCACATTGGCCGAGCTTGAGGCCGCCGTTAGTTCACTGACGTCTAGTCCTGATCTGGAGTGATCCGCTCGCTGGCGGCGTTTAACCATTTTTCACACACTTGAGCCAACACTTCACCTTTTTCCCACAGCGCAAGGGACTCTTCGAGACTTTGCCCACCGCGCTCTAGTTGTGAGGCGATGCTTGCCAGCTCATCTCGCGCCTGCTCGTATCCAGGTTCTTCAGCTTTAGCCATCAGGATTCCTTAGTTGTTGGGCTTCACTTTTTAGGTTTCGTGCGGTTTGCAATAAATTCACCGATATTTACTCTAATCAGTACTTCGTCACCTTCTGCGATCTGTGATTCGTCACGAACGATGTTTCCAGACTTGTCGGAAACAATCGCGTAGCCACGTTCAAGGGTTGCTGCAGGGGAAAGTGCACGAATTTGTGCACGAAAGTGTTTTATCGTGGTCAATTCGGCGTCAACCAAATGCATTAGTCGCTGAGTCATTCGGCTTCGGATCTCATTCAACTTTATGCGGCTCATGTCCAAAGCGTTGGAAATAGAGCGCCTGTTTCGTGCACGAAGTTCAGCAAGATTTTTGCGCTCTTCGATCACCGAGGGGACTATTCGTTTGGCAGCATCCGTTGGTGTGGATGCACGCAGGTCTGCAACAAAATCTAAAAGGGGAGTGTCTTGCTCATGTCCAATTGCACTAACAATCGGAGTATTCGCCAAGCTGACGGCTCGAACAAGTGCTTCATTACTAAAGGGCAGTAAGTCCTCCATGCTGCCACCTCCCCGAGCAATCACAATCACATCAAGTCCAAGAAGGTCCAGTTCTTTGAGCGCCGCCGTAACTTCGCTGACAGCGTTAACTCCCTGCACGGCGACTTCTCGAATTTCAAAGTCTGCGGCGGGCCATCGGTCCTTAGTAATTGTGAGAACGTCGTGCATCGCATCGCTTTGACGGCCAGTGATGAGCCCTATTCGTTTAGGCAGAAATGGCAGCAGTTTCTTGCGCTCAGGTGAAAAGAGTCCCTCGGCCGCCAACTTCTCTTTCAGTGCGGCTAATTGAGCCAGCAATTCTCCGAGCCCAACAGCTCGAATCTCGCGGGCAACTATTTGCAGCGATCCCTGTTTGGTCCAAAAATCACACCGACCGTAAATGATTATTTTTTGACCCTCAACCAGCGTTGGATCCATTGCGCCGATAAGTGCCGAGTTCACCATCACTTTGAGTGAAAACTGAGCATCCGTGTCACGAAGTGTGAGGAACTGCACGCTGGCACCCGGCCGAACCCGATACTCGGCTACTTGCCCCTCAACCCAAATGGAACTTAACCGGTTGATGTAGTCGTGGAGCAACTGGGAGATCACGCGCACGGGTGCTGGTGATTGCTCCGAAGTCTCTAATGCCACCTGTGCAGCCTAGGCGGGGAGTAGGAGATATGCCTACGATAGAGGCATGGCTTCGACAAAAAAAGTTCTCTTGGCGGCTCCTCGTGGATATTGCGCGGGAGTTGATCGTGCGATTCTCACCGTTGAGAAGGCGCTGGATCTATACGGCGCCCCACTTTATGTTCGTAAAGAGATTGTTCACAACAAGTACGTCGTCGAGTCCCTCCAAGAAAGAGGCGTGATTTTTGTCGATGAACTTGATGTTGTCCCGGAGGGTTCAACGGTCATTTTTTCGGCCCACGGAGTGGCTCCGAGTGTGCACGCCGAAGCCGCCGAACGCTCCCTCAAGACAATCGATGCAACCTGCCCGCTTGTGACCAAAGTGCATGCTGAAGCCAAACGTTTCTCCAATGAAGGCTTGGACATCATTCTGATTGGTCATGCCGGGCATGAAGAAGTGGAAGGAACGATGGGCGAAGCCCCTAACTCAATAACTTTGGTGCAGAACCCGGAAGAAGCACGTAATTTAGAAGTTGCGAATCCAGAAAAACTCATTTGGCTTTCCCAAACGACCCTCTCAGTTGACGAAACAATTCAAACCGTCAATGTTCTCAAGGAGCGCTTCCCTGAAATGGCGAGCCCTCCAAGTGATGATATTTGCTACGCAACCCAAAATCGTCAAACAGCGGTGAAAGCGATGTCACCGCTGTGTGATGTCGTCATTGTTGTGGGCTCAGGAAACTCATCAAACTCAGTTCGGCTCGTTGAGGTAGCACTCGATGCGGGCGCAAAGACTTCTTATCGGGTTGACAGTTTCCGCGAGTTGAAAAGCGAATGGCTCGAAGGTGCGTCAACCATTGGAGTAACAAGCGGAGCATCGGTACCTGAACTCCTGGTGAGTGAGGTCCTTAACTGGCTGGCCGACCATGGGTTCAGTGACTGTGAAGAAGTGAGTACCGCCGAAGAAACTTTGATGTTTGCACTCCCACCGGAATTGCGACGTGACATCAAGGCTGCGGCAGCCCAGTAATTTGGTTCAATAAAATTAGCGTTGGTTCTAACGTAAGGATCTGCGGCGAAACGCCACAATGCCCAGAGCGATTATGGTTGAACCAATTACCCAGAACCAGTTGTTCCCCAAAATGAAGAACACACTCATGAACCTATTGATAAGTGAAGTGTCCGTCACATTTATTTGACCAACGGTTATCGCCATCACAAAAAATGCAATTGCCGGGGCATAAATCGCTTGCGAATCATCTTGTGAACGAACCGCCAGGCTGACGAAGATGGCCGCTATGAGGAGCCCGATTCCTGTTAGTGCTCCCGGCTCACCCCCAAAAATGAGTACGTCTAGCAGGCCGAACAAGAGAGTTGCACCGATCGTGATTCCGTAAATCCACAATGCGCTTAAGGAACCGAAAACTGCCCCGCGACCACCTGAACGAGTTCGTTGTTCCCGCCGAGCAGGCGCATCGATTGGGATCCCCTGCTGACTGACGTGACCGGCTTGACTGGCGTGGTCATCAGGGATGGGGGTGTCGACCCGCTCAAGGGTTCGCAATTTACTTATGCGACTGGTGGGAAGGGCAAGTAAGGCTTCCTCGTTGCCCTGGACTCCTTGACTTCTAAACACTCGCCCGGTTTCGGCAAGATCAACTTGATGAGATGTCGCATCTATTGGTGCAGGTTCCGGCGCAGGTTGATCGGGGCGAAAGAGGGCTTCGTATTCACTACCTGGTTCATTGCCCGGTTGATCGTTCACGAGATTAGGTTACCGAATCCGAATCCGAGAGGTTGGAGGCGAACACGTCAAGGCTTGGCGTCGCGGAAAGCTCACTCTCGTTCTTCACACCTCGAACTCCCAGGTCGGTCAGAGCTCGACCGGTTGGACGTAGGCGGGTTTCGATGGATCCGACCGCGCTGTTGTAGTGGCCAACGGCTGCGCCGAGTGATTTACCCACGCTGGCAAAGTGGCTGAGCACCGTGTCAAGGCGTGAATACATCTCTTGGGATAGACGGGAGATTTCTTCTGCCTGTTCAACCATGTCACTGTTTTGCCAACCCAGGGATACCGCGCGAAGGAGTGCGAACAATGTGGTCGGTGTCGCGGGAACGATATTTCGGCTGAATGCAAAATCAAGGAGATCAGGCCTTTGGTGAAGTGCTGCTTCTAGTAATGCTTCGGAGGGTAGGAACATCACAACAAAGTCGATAGCCTCGAGCACTTCGGCGCCATACGCTTTTCTACCAAGTTGTTCAATATGTCGAATTACCGCATCGGCGTGAGCGCTCATGAGAGCGTCAATGCTTTCCTCCGACTGATTACCGGCGCTACGAAGGAATGAATCCATGGGTGTTTTGGCGTCAATCAAAATGCAACGTCCATTGGAGAGCATTACTTGAAGGTCAGGGCGCAACTTGCCTTGTGCACTGTCAATCGTGTTTTGGTCTAGGAAGTGAACCCGGTTGATCATGCCGGCTGCTTCAACCAGGCGAGTGAGTTCCATTTCACCCCATTGCCCGCGGGCACCGGAACGGCTCAACACCGAGCTGAGTTGCTGGGCTTGGGCTTTCACTTCGGACACTGATCGCAGCAGACTCTCTGATTGGTTCGCGATTGAGA
This sequence comes from Actinomycetota bacterium, assembly GCA_947499275.1. Classification (GTDB taxonomy): domain Bacteria; phylum Actinomycetota; class Actinomycetes; order S36-B12; family S36-B12; genus UBA4592. The sequence goes on from CANMNM010000053.1 coordinate 6,773, forward strand.
CGGTGAGTTCAGTGCGAAGTGCAGCCGAGGACTCAGCTGAGGAAACCTGTTGGGCAGAGACCGACTTGGTGATTCGGTCAATTGCGTCGGAGAGGGAAGTTAATCCCGATTCAAGTTCGGGAACATTGGAGGAGCGATTTCCCCGTGAACCGAGGAAATATCCAAATCCGATGCCCAAAAATACGAGTGCAATTGCCATGATGAGAACTGCCGCTGAATCCACACTCCGATACTGACATGGCAGACCGACATTTCAAACGACCGTCCAAAGTAGTTGGCGAAATTCTTGCAAATTAATGACTAAAGCCTTGGGGTCAGTAAATATGGAAGTTAGCACTGAATAAAGTACGGGAGTGGGATTAACTCTAGGAATCGTCGGCCTGCCTAATGTGGGCAAATCAACTCTCTTTAATGCTTTGACAAAGAACGATGTCCTTGCCGCGAATTACCCTTTCGCAACTATTGAGCCAAACACCGGTGTTGTCGGTGTTCCTGACCCCCGGCTTTCTGACCTCGCGAAAGTTTTTGGCTCCGAGAAAATCATTCAGGCGAGTGTCACCTTCGTGGACATTGCTGGAATCGTTAAAGGTGCCTCGGAAGGTGCAGGTCTTGGTAACAAGTTTCTTGCCAACATTCGCGAATCCGACGCAATTTGCCAGGTGCTTCGCGCATTTACCGACGACGACGTTGTCCACGTCGAAGGTCGCGTTTCTCCCAAAGAGGACATGGAGACTATTAATACCGAATTAATTCTTGCGGACATGCAATCACTGGAGAAGGCGATTCCTCGATTGCAGAAAGAATTGCGTCTTGATAAATCGAAAGCGGTCGTGCTGGAAGCTGCCGAGAAGGCTCAAGAGATTCTTAATTCAG
>CANMNM010000054.1 GCA_947499275.1 Actinomycetota bacterium
ATTCCTCAATCTGGGCGTCATCGCCGGGCTCTTGGTGAGCGAATTGATCGCACGGAAAGCCAAGTACTACCAGCCCTTCGCTGCCTAGTTCTTCATAGATTTTTTGAAGTCCGTCATACTGTGGGGTGAAGCCGCATTTGCTGGCTGTATTGACAATCAAGACAGGCTTACCACGGTATGCATCAAGACTGACTTCGTTGCCCTTGTTGTCAGTGAAACTGAGGTCATATAGAGACTGCGGATTGGTCATGGCCGTAGTCTCTCGCATGAAGGCCGACATTGCCCAACGGCTAGCTTGCCTTTTCCTCCAGCAACTCCCTAAAGTCGCTTTTCTGGCAAACGCCGCAATCTGGGCAATGCCACGAATCGGGGATGTTGGAGAAGGGCGTTCCGGGGGTGAAGCCCTCGCGGGTGTCACCGTTTTCCACTCGGTAGGTGTACTCGCAACCTGTGCATTGTGCGGACCGCCATGAATTTACTGTTGTGATTATGTTCTCATCAGAGAGACTCTGGGGAATTCTTATGTCACCCGAATACTTGGCCAGGAGTTTTTTTCGTTTCGATGGCTGCAGGTTGGCGCGCGCAATGTCCCCATCAAAGTGGTTGAGCACGCGGGGGTCCATGACGCGGGACCATGCAGGGGGGACTAAGGCCAGCAGGATCATTCCCGCATAACCCGTTGGGAGTACTGGACTTTCTTGATAAGAGAGAAGTGCTTGGTAGCGCCGGGTCGGCTGCGCGTGGTGGTCACTGTGACGTTGCAGGTGGTAGAGCAGCACATTGGTGGCAATGTTGTCGGAATTCCAACTATGGCTGGGGTCTACTCGTTCATAACGCTCACGGTCTCCGGACTTAACTTTGCGCCGAAGCATTCCGTAGTGCTCGAGGTAGTTGACCGCTTCGAGCAGTGTTATGGCAATGAGCATTTGAATAATGAGATAGGGGAGGATCCCGATTCCCAGCCACAGCAACATGCCGGCCCATAACACGAGGGACATGAGCCAAGCATTGATGTTGTCATTGCTGATTCGAAAGGGGTGCTTTTTGCGTCTAGCAATTCGGTTTTTCTCGAGATTCCAAGAACTTCTGAGTGACCCGAGGACGGTGCGTGGCCAGTAGCGGTAAAAACTTTCACCCATTCGGCTACTTGCAGGATCTTCCGGCGTTGCGACCCGGACGTGATGACCGCGATTGTGTTCGGTGAAGAAGTGCCCATAAAAACTCTGCGCCAGTGCGATTTTTGACAACCAACGCTCATATTTTTCTTTTTTATGACCTAGCTCGTGGGCCGTATTGATTCCGATCCCGCCGATCATGCCAATTGAAATTGCAAAACCCACTTTGGTGATCGTGGACAAATCCCAGTTGGCGATCACATAGAAGCTGGCTGCGAATCCGGCGTACTGCAATGGCAGGTAGGCGTAGGTCAAGATCCGGTAGTAGCGGTCCGCTTCAAGTTGCGCGATTAAATCAGCGGGGGGATTGTGAACATCACGCCCCGACATAAAATCAATGATCGGGACTATCCCGAGAATAAAGATGGGGCCAATCCAAAACCAGGCCGACCAATTCGTTAGCGAGTACATTCCGATCGCAATAAATAGCAATGCGGGCATAGTGATTGCAACCAGCCATAAATAGCGCTTGGAGTCACGCCAGCTTTGTGTTGAGTCTTGCGAAATCGTGCCGCTATTCATCAAAAAAGCATACACCGATCACATGACGAAGCAAATTGATTTGCGCAACGATTACGGCATATCTGCTCGTTGAATACCCTTTTGGTGAGGGGCTAATCAGCGCCGAGTTCAAATGATGCGCGCTCTAGGAGTGCTTCATCAGGGGATTTCGGACTCGTTGTTTTATCGACGATTGCTTGCGCGCCACCTGGCTTGAGTGTTCCCACCAAATTGACGTGACCGTCGAGGAGCTGCCCTTGGCTCGCGTAAAGCTCGAGTTTGGCTCGAGTGTCCGCAATATCGAGGTTGCGCATGGTGAGTTGCCCAATGCGATCGGTTGGTCCGAAGGCGGCATTTTCGGTGCGCTCCATCGAGAGTTTGTCCGGGTGGTAACTAAATGCGGGTCCTTCGGTGCGAATGATTGAGTAGTCGTCCCCGCGCCGAAGGCGCAGGGTGACACTTCCCGTGACAGCGGATGCGACCCAACGCATCAGGGATTCACGCAGCATTAATGACTGGGGATCAAGCCACCTGCCTTCATAGAGAAGTCGACCAAGTCGTCGACCTTCTGCGTGGTAGCTCGCGATTGTGTCCTCGTTATGGATGGCACTGAGTAGTCGTTCATAGGCGATGAAAAGCAAAGCCATCCCGGGGGCTTCGTAGATCCCACGAGATTTAGCCTCAATGATCCGGTTTTCAATTTGGTCGGTCATGCCTAATCCGTGCCGACCACCGACCGCATTTGCGTGAAGTACTAAGTCAACCGGTGAATCAAAAGTAGTTCCATTGATACTTATTGGGCGACCTTGAACAAATTCAATGGTGACGTCTTCGGAGTCAATATGCACACTGGAATCCCAGAACTTAACGCCCATGATTGGATCAACAATTTCCATGGATGCGTCGAGTTGCTCGAGGTCTTTTGCTTCATGGGTTGCGCCCCAAATATTGGCATCCGTTGAATAGGCCTTCTCGGTGCTATCGCGATAGGGAAGTTTGCGTTCCTTGAGCCACTCACTCATTTCGTGGCGACCACCAAGTTCGGTGACGAACTGTGCACCAAGCCACGGCTTATAGACCCGCAATTCGGGATTGGCCAGCAACCCGTAGCGGTAGAAGCGCTCGATGTCATTGCCCTTGTAGGTTGAACCGTCGCCCCAAATATTTACGCCGTCATCGAGCATTGCCCGAACAAGAAGTGTTCCTGTTACCGCACGGCCAAGGGGTGTGGTGTTGAAATAGGTGCGACCGCCCGAGCGAATGTGAAATGCCCCGCAGGCAATTGCAGCGAGACCTTCTTCAACGAGGGCTGACTTGCAGTCGACGAGTCGGGCCTGCTCCGCGCCATATAGGCCGGCGCGGTCGGGGACTGAGTCAATATCGGGTTCATCGGCTTGGCCCAGGTCAGCGGTGTAGGTGTAGGGGATTGCACCGTGTTCACGCATCCACGCCACAGCAACCGAGGTATCGAGGCCGCCGGAGAAAGCTATTCCAACCCGTTCGCCAACGGGCAAAGATGCGAGGACTTTGGACATGGGAGCAACCTTAACCAATGAAAACCCCGGGATCGTTATGCCGTGAGGGGAATCAGGCGTTTCACCATCAGCTATGAAATCTTGAGAACCAACTTTCCAAGGTTTTCTCCCGCGAACAGGCGATTCAGGGTTGCCGGGAATTGCTCAAGGCCGCCCTCGACAATTGTTTCAGGAGCGGTGATTTTGCCTTGGGAAATCCAGGCTCCCATTCGTCGCTGGGCAACGCTAAATTCTGAGGCGTAATCAAAGACCAGAAAACCGGTCATGGTGCCTCGTTTCACCAGCAGGTTCATGTAATTACTGGGTCCAGGGGTTGTCTCGGTGGCGTTGTATTGGGAGATCGCGCCACAAATAACCACTCGAGCGCCGAAGGACAGGTAGGCGAGATTCGCGTTGAGGATTTCGCCACCAACATTGTCAAAATAGATGTCCACACCCTTGGCGCCCACTGATGTGAGTGCTTCACCCAGAAGTTTGCGAAAGCTGGTGTCTTGCTTGTAGTCGATGCAGTAGTCAAAGCCGAGTGTGTTCGTTACGTAGTCACACTTATCTTTACCACCGGCGATACCAATCACCGTGCAGCCGTTTAGTTTTGCGATTTGTCCCACGACACTTCCCACGGCTCCTGCTGCAGCCGAAACCACAACAACGTCACCGGCACGTGGCTTGCCAAGTTCAAAGAATCCAAAATAGGCGGTCATACCGGTCATGCCTAATGCGCCGAGGAAGTATGAGAGTGGGGCCAGCTTTGAACTCACAATATTCACGCCGGAGCCATCGGAAATCGCCATTTCAGTAGCCCCGAATGTTCCTACTACTTGAGCACCAACCGGGAACTTGGGATTCAGTGATTCTGTGATGGTTCCCACCGATCCGGCCCGCATGATTGCGCCGATTTCGACCGGGGGAAGGTAGGAGGGGCGATCATCGAGCCAGCCCCGCATTGCAGGGTCAAGTGAAATGTATTCCACACGGACACAGAATTGTCCTGGTGCGAGGTCAGGTAGCACCTCTGAATCGATTGCCCACGTGTCCGAGTTGGGAACTCCGATTGGGCGTTGGGCAAGGCGAACGGCGCGAAATGAGGTCATGACGGTAAGTAAACCGCATGGGGTGTCATTTGGCGAACGAATTACTGCTTGCGCGTGGTGTTAGCTGAAGTAATAACCTTGAACATGCCCACATTGCCCGGAGAAGTACCACCAAAGTTGTTTCCCATTCTGGGAGCGGGACGCATTGTTATCGGCGCGGGTCTGGTTTTTGCCCCTGACGGATTGGCTCGCGGTTTGGGGATTGATCCCAGCGCTGCCGAACAATCCCGCTGGTTGAGCAGGCTCACGGGCGCACGTGAGATCGCAATTGGGGTGGGTGCTATCCGAGCGTGGCGCCGCAATGAAGACCCGTCCGGTTGGATTTTGGCCCAGGCCATAAGTGATGGAACGGACGTTGTGGCATTTGTTGTTGCGGCGGCATCGGGGAAAGTCACGTATCGGCGGGGTATTGGAATGGCGCTTTTCGCGGCATCAGGAGCCGTGAGTGAAGCCTTGACGTTTATTGCCTTGGAGAAAAAACGCAATCAAAGGAATTCACTATGACGGAAAAGATGCGCGTTGACGTTTGGTCTGACGTTGTGTGCCCATGGTGCATGATTGGAAAAGCGCACCTTGAGCAAGCGATTGAGCAATCAGGAATTGAAGTAGAAATTCATTGGCGGGCATTTGAACTCGACCCCAATGCGGTCGCCGAGTGTTCGACCACCATGGTGGAAGCACTGGCGGCGAAATACCGCATGAGTAATAGTGACGTGAACTCAATGGTTGATTCAATGACCGAGCGCGCCACAAATCTTGGACTCGTGTTCAACCTGCGCGACCAATTACCGACCTCAACGCTGAATGCGCACCGGCTCATTGCGGCTGCATCTGCTCAGGATCGACTTCTTGGAGGATTAATGGCAACACGGTTTGCCATGGGGGCCTTGCGTGATGGATTGTGCGTAAGTGATCCAACGGTGTTGACACAGTTGGCGATTGAAACAGGGATGGTTGAGCAAGATGTGCACGAAGTTTTGGGTACTGATGCATTCCTTGACATTGTGCGGGCCGACGAGATGAGTGCACGGGAGATTGGCGTGACAGGTGTTCCATTCTTTTTGTTTAATGGGCGAGTGGGGCTTTCGGGAGCCCAGCCACCAGATGTTCTCGTTCAAGCAATGAAACAAGCGAGGGAATCATGAGCTTTCGGGTAGTTACCGCCAATGTGAATGGAATTCGGGCGACTGCTCGTCGAGGTGGGCTGGAGTGGCTGGCTGAAAGTGGCGCTGACGTCATCTGTTTACAGGAAGTGCGTGCGACGACCGACCAATTGATGGAGGTACTCGAATCCTCTGCGCTTTCTCAGTGGAAGGTTCATCACGCTCCGGCCCCAGACCTTGGGCGTGCGGGGGTTGCTGTCCTTTCCCGCGAAGATCCCAGTGACGTTCGTGTTGATGTCAAGGTGGCCGAAGTAGACGGGCAGGGTCGCTGGCTTGAATGTGATTTTGAATCCGCGGTAGGTCCCGTCACTGTTGTATCCACCTATATTCATTCGGGCGAAGTTGATACTCCCAAGCAGATTGCCAAATATGCATTTCTTGGCGGCGTTGACAAGCGACTGTCAGCTTTGGCTCGCTCGGCCAAGCGCACCGGGCGTGAAGCGTTGGTGTGTGGGGATTTCAATATTGGGCATCGAGAAGTTGATATTAAAAATTGGAAAGGCAATCGAGGTAAGTCAGGGTTTTTAGCGGAGGAGCGCGCCCACCTTGACGCCTGGTTTGACGGGCCTTGGACTGACTTGGGGCGCGAACTCGGTGGAGAGGGACCAGGTCCCTACACCTGGTGGTCGTGGCGCGGCCGGGGATTCGACACCGATGGTGGTTGGCGGATCGACTATCAAATCGCAACACCAGAGCTCGCGGCACGTGCTCACTCTGCGGTTGTAGGAAAAGCGGCAACCTACGACGAGCGATGGAGTGATCACGCTCCGCTCACCGTTGACTTTCGGTAATTCATTTTGGGAGAGTCGACTGGACGCATGGGTGCCCCCGAGTGTGATCTCGCAATAACTTGCATTATGAGTTAACTCACACCCCGCCCGTCTCGACCATCTGACGGACCTTGTGTTCGGGAGTAGACTCCTCACATGTCGGGCATAATCACCTACTCGCCAAAAGTATTTATCCCTTTGACCTCTCTATGCCGAGATCGTTGTGGCTACTGCACGTTTGCCAAAAGCCCGCATAAGGTTGAGAGCCCTTACCTCACGATTGAGTCCATCCTTGAAGTTGCTCGAGCGGGTGCTGCGGCCGGCTGCCATGAGGCGTTGTTTACGTTGGGGGAGTACCCCGAGTTTCGCTATAAAGAGGCACGAGCTTGGCTTGATGAGCATGGTTATGCCAGCACGGTTGAATACCTGGCAGTAGCTGCGGCTGCGGTACTGGCAGAAACGGGACTCCTCCCACATGCAAATGCTGGCGCCCTTGACCACACCGATTTAACACTTCTGCGTAGCGTCTCCCCAAGCCAAGGCATGATGATCGAGTCTCTGAACCCTGATCTGGCGGCGCACCGCGGAGCACCTGACAAAACCCCCGAGCGTCGATTGGCCACATTGGATGCTGCGGGTGAACTTGCGATCCCCTTTACTACTGGGATCTTGATCGGGATAGGTGAATCCCAAGCAGACCGTGTTAAGGCTTTGGCCGCCATTGCAACCTCACATGAAAAATATGGGCACGTTCAAGAAGTGATCGTTCAAAATTTCGTTCCAAAACTTGATACTGAAATGCGGAATTGGCCGCCCTGTCCACACGATGAACTCTTGGAGACAATTCGCATTGCGCGGGAGATTCTCCCAGCCAGCATTCATTTACAGGCCCCACCCAATTTAAGTGAGGATCTTGACTCCTTACTCGAGTCAGGGATCGATGACCTTGGTGGGATATCTCCGGTTACAGCAGACTTCGTGAATCCTGAAAAACCCTGGCCTTCCCTTGAACTTCTTCGGGAACGGGTAGAGGCAAGTGGTCGCACTCTTGTTGCTCGGCTGACCGTTTACCCAGAGTTTGTGCGTGATGCCGATAAATGGATAGCCCCCGAGCTGCATTTTGCTGTTATGGATCGAAGTGATGCTGACGGCTTCGCCCGTGACGATGTTGGTGCGACGTTCCCCGAGAAATATCAAGATGCCGTTAACGTGGGAACCGGTGCGGAAGTAATTCAAATTGGCCGCAGGTCAACCGCGTGGTACTCCGGCGCTGACACTGCGCCTTCAATCCTCATTTCCGGTAGAGCGGCTGGACCGGCCTCAACCCAGATTGCCGAGATCCTTGATGAAGCGCGT
>CANMNM010000055.1 GCA_947499275.1 Actinomycetota bacterium
AGTGGCCGAGACCCTGGGTGAGCATGTTTTTGATTTCTTCCTGCGCAATAAAAAGGCCGAATGGAGCGAATACAGCCAGCAGGTAACCAATTGGGAACTCAACCGATACCTGCCTTCGCTCTAATGGCGCGCGTCTAGGCACTAAGTTCCACTTGTGAGCGCAGATTCTTCGCACAGTTCGCGCGCGCCTTCGGTGCGCGTTGGGCTACTCAAAGCTGGAGTCACCGATTCCCAGGCCGCTCTTGACGCTGTCAACGAAATTGAATCACTCACCGGTCAAGGCATAACCGGTTTGATTCTCTCCAACTCTCTGGCAGGAGTAGCCGACCCAGATTTAGCGTTAACATCACTGGCCCGAATGATTTCGAGTTCTTCAGAGCAGCAATTGACTCGTTTGACTAAAACGATCACAGCCGATCCAATGGTTCTGGGCAGGCTGTTGAATGTCCTTGGCGTTTCGACGGGATTAGCTGACTTTCTGGTTCGACACCCGGATATCGAAATGATCGCCGACGGAGAGGCCTTGGCGCAGCCTCCCCAGGGGATAAGGAATCGACTACTCCTGTGCGTTGGTGCAGATCCACTCCAGGAGATTCCTATTGCCGAATCGGCGGAGGAATCCATTCTTGACCGACTGCGTGTCGCTTACTTTGCGGAATTGATTGCAATTACAGTGCGCGATCTCACTGGGATCTACCCGATGGAAGTAATCGCTGGGTGGCTCTCAGATCTCGCTGACGCAACTCTTAACGCGGGACTGGCAATCGGCCGGGTAGGGGTCGCCGCGCCCCGCACCCCGATTGCGGTCATTGCTATGGGAAAGACGGGTGGTCGGGAACTCAACTACATTTCCGATGTTGACGTCATTTTTGCAACGGATCACAGTGACTCGATCAATGACGCAACTCAGATTGCCCGTGGATTGATGCGGGCATGCGGAGCCAGCACAGCTGAAGGCTCGATTTGGGAAGTTGATGCAGCCCTGCGACCGGAGGGGAAACAAGGAGCCCTCGTTCGCACGGTTGAGTCTCACATCGGCTACTACGAGCGCTGGGCCAGTACTTGGGAGTTTCAAGCACTCCTCAAAGCCAGATTTGTTGCAGGTGATCAGATGGTGGGCGAGCAGTACATACACGGAGTCCAGCCATTTATTTGGGCGGCCGCTGACCGTGAAGGATTTGTCAACGATGTCCAAGCAATGCGTCGCCGGGTGGAAGAACATGTTGACGCAGCAGTGGCGGATCGTGAAATTAAGTTAGGTCCTGGTGGGCTGCGAGATATTGAGTTCTCCGTCCAACTTCTACAGCTTGTACACGGTCGCAGTGATGTTCTTATCCGAAGTAGTAACACGATCGATGCCCTTCGCGCTCTAGCAATGTGGGGGTATGTCGGTCGTGATGAGGCGTCCAAACTTGAACAGTCGTATCGTTTCCTGCGCACGCTGGAACACCGAATCCAGTTGCGTCACTTGCGGCGAACTCACACCATGCCAACAGATCCGGAAGAACTGAGGGTGATTGCCCGCAGCATGGGGATCACCAGCGACCCGGCCACAACACTCCTCGAACAGTGGGGACGTAATCGAACTGAAGTGCGTCGCATCCACGAAAAGTTGTTCTACCGGCCATTATTGAATGCCATTGCGGGGCTGGATGCTTCCCAGGCTCGGCTCAGCAGTGCAGCGGCAGCTGACCGGCTCAGGGCACTTGGTTTCCTCGACCCAGTCGGTGCAATGCGCAACATTGAGGCGCTGAGTAGTGGAGTGAGTCGTCGGGCAAATATTCAACGAACTTTGCTGCCGGTCATGTTGTCTTGGTTCGCCCAGGCTCCATTTCCCGACACAGGGCTTAGTGCATTTCGGGCGGTAAGTGATCAGGTGGGAACGAGTCACTGGTATCTGCGCCTATTGCGTGATGACTCACTCGTTGCCGAACGTTTGGCTATTCTGTTGGCTTCGAGTAAATACGTTACCGACTTGCTGCGAAAAGCACCCGAGTCAATGGCGATGCTCGCAAATAACGAGGATTTGGTTGTGCCGATTCTTGGACCAGAGATCGACTCGACCCTTAAGCGCCACGAAGATTCCGAGCGGGCCGTAGCCTTATTGAGGGCAATGCGAAGGCGTGAACTTTTCAGGATTAGCTCCTCCGATGCATTGCGGTTGACTGACATCAGCACTGTTGGTCGCTCACTCACCGAAGTCGCGGAAGTGACAATTGGGGGAGCGCTCTCCAGTGTCGGATCTGAGGCGGGTGTGGATTCACATGCACGGGTTGCCGCAGTGGGTATGGGGCGATTTGGTGGAAATGAGCTTGGTTTTGGCAGTGACGCCGACCTTATGTTTGTCTATGAACCGGTTGCCGGTGCAGACCCCGAAGTCGCCGCCAAGAGTGCATTTGCTCAGGTCAATCAGATGCGAAATCTCCTTAGTGAACCAGCAGATGAACCACCAATGGAAATCGACACTGATTTGCGCCCCGAGGGGAAAAATGGCCCCCTGGTTCGATCCCTTGACTCTTTCGCCGCCTACTACGAAAAGTGGTCGTCACCGTGGGAGGCTCAAGCGTTGCTACGCGCACGAATTGTTGCCGGCGATGCAGAGCTCGGAAGTCGATTTGAACAACTCATTGCTCCAGTCAGGTATCCCATTGGTGGATTAAGCGCCAGTGCTTTATTAGAGATGCGCAAACTCAAAGCCCGCATGGAGACTGAACGACTTCCGCGTGGGATTGACCCGAATCGTCATATCAAACTCGGGCGGGGCGGGTTAAGTGACGTTGAGTGGACAATTCAGTTATTGCAGTTAAATCACGCAAACGAATTTCCGGAGTTGCAGACAACCGAAACATTGCCGGCAATCGCTGCGGCCGACAAGATAGGTGTACTGACAAATCGGGACTCAGTAATTCTGGCAGAAGCATGGACACTCGCTAGTGAGGTGCGCAATGCCATTGTGTTGGTCAAAGGTAAGGCGAGCGACGTACTACCGATCGACATAACCGACCTTGCCGCAATCGCATATTTGATGGGATATTCGCGTTCGCGAGTTGGACAACTCGAACAGGATTACCTTCGGGCAACACGCCGGGCGCGCGGCGTTACTGAACGGGTTTTCTACGGTAAGACCTAGTGCGCGAAAGCAAGTAGCAAGCGGATAAACGAAAATACCCCCTGACACTGCGCTTTCGCAGGTCAGAGGGTATTTCCCCAGCTGGGTAGTACTTCCCGTTAGGTTGTACTTAGAGCGTTTCTTAGATGTCGTAGTACAGCTCGAACTCATGTGGATGTGGACGCAAACGAATAGGATCGATTTCGTTGGTGCGCTTGTAGTTGATCCAGGTCTCAATGAGATCTGCGGGGAAAACCCCACCGGCTTGTAAGTACTCGTTGTCTGCTTCGAGCGCTTCGAGAGCTTTGTCCAATGAAGCTGGCAGCTGTGGAATGTTCGCCAATTCTTCGGGGGGCAGTTCGTAGAGATCCTTATCAATCGGGGCCATCGGCTCGATCTTGTTTTTGATTCCATCAAGTCCGGCCATGAGTTGGGCGGCAAACGCCAAGTACGGGTTACTTGAGGGATCGGGAACCCGGAACTCAATTCGCTTGGCTTTCGGTGAGACGCCTGTTACCGGAATACGGATACAGGCCGAGCGGTTACGTGCCGAGTAAACCAAGTTCACCGGTGCTTCATAGCCGGGAACCAAACGGTGGTAACTGTTCACTGTTGGGTTGGTGAATCCCAGAAGTGATGGGGCGTGGTGCAACAGTCCACCGATGTACCAGCGTGCGATGTCGGAAAGTCCGCCGTAACCGCTTTCGTCATAGAAAAGGGGCTTGCCATCAAGCCAGAGTGATTGGTGACAGTGCATTCCCGAACCGTTGTCACCGAAAAGTGGCTTTGGCATGAAAGTTGCAGTCTTGCCATGGGCCCAAGCAACGTTCTTGACCACGTACTTGAACTTCATCAGGTCATCGGCTGAATTGCGAAGGCTGTTGAACATGTAGTTGATCTCGCTTTGCCCGGCGGTACCAACTTCATGGTGTGAGCGCTCAACCTTGAGCCCCACCTGCTCCAACTTGAGCACCATGTCGTCGCGGATGTCAGCGAAGTGGTCAACCGGTGGGACAGGAAAGTAGCCACCCTTGTAACGGGTCTTGTAGCCACGGTTGCCGCCCTCTTCGACGCGGCCGGTGTTCCATGCGCCTTCAACGGAATCGATGTAGTAGTAGCCGGAGTGCTGATTGGTCTCAAACCGGACGTCGTCAAAAACATAGAATTCGGCTTCTGCGCCGAAATAGACCGTGTCAGCGATCCCGGTTGACTTCAAATACGCCTCAGCGCGAGAAGCAACGTTGCGAGGGTCACGCGAATATGGCTCGTCGGTGAATGGGTCCAGGATTGAGAAGTTCATGATCAGAGTTTTGGCAGGACGGAACGGGTCAAGGTAAGCGGTGGTGGGGTCGGGAACGAGTTTCATGTCTGACTCATGGATTGCCTGGAAACCGCGGATAGAAGAACCGTCGAACATCATGCCTTCGTCGAAAGCGTCCTGGGTGAAAGAACCCGCTGGCACATTGAAGTGCTGCATTACACCGGGTAAATCCATGAAGCGAACGTCAATGAATTGAACGTTTTCCTTCTTAATGAAATCCAGGACTTCTGAACTATTTGTGAACATGCCTACCTCCTGTAGGGGCCAATATCGCTATGTGAAGTGGTTCTGGGAAGTTCAACACGGCTAAGCCTATGGGGGGCCGGTGTCGTCGAAGTATCCCGACTGTTTCCATCGTGTTAACGAAAGTGGCGAGAACCCTGGGTCGGTTTCTGTCAATCATGGTGGGATAAGGGGTTTAGACTGCTGGGATGAGTATTGTGGTGGAGCATTTAACCAAAAGATTCGGTTCCGGAGTTACCGCGGTGGCGGATTTGAGCTTTTCAGCCGCTCCTGGCAAGGTGACCGGGTTTCTCGGGCCTAATGGGGCCGGCAAGACCACAACCCTTCGTTGCCTGCTGGGATTGGTCGCTCAAACCGAGGGTAAAGCCACTATTGACGGGGTTACCTACCGTGAGATTGAGAATCCCATCACGGTGGTCGGTGCCTCACTTGAAGCTAGCGGCGCGCACCCGGCGCGTACCGCCCGAAACCATCTGCGAATGATCGCTAGCGCAGCAAAAATCACTGATTCCCGCGTAAGTGAAGTCTTGGAGACCGTGGGCCTCACCGCAGCGGCCGACCGTAAAGTAGGTGGCTATTCACTGGGGATGCGGCAGCGTTTGGCCCTCGCCGTTGCCTTACTCGGGGACCCGAAAGTTCTTATTCTCGATGAACCGGCAAATGGCCTTGACCCAGAAGGCATCTCGTGGCTTCGAACCTTTCTTCGCCACCAAGCGAGCAAAGGCGTCAGCGTACTTGTTTCCTCTCACGTCCTTTCCGAGGTTCAGCAGACAGTTGATGACGTAATCATTATTCGATCCGGTTCACTTGTTTATCAAGGTTCACTGCACGCCCTCACCGAGGGTGGACCGGCTGAAGTAGTGGTCCGCGGACCGAATATTGATCAATTGGTGCTTCCCGGCCAGTGGTCCAGAAAATCGGTTGCAAACGGCGAAACTGTCATCACCGGTGCCACTATCGAAGAAGTGGGTCGTGCTGCATTCGAGCAATCACTTGAGTTGCATGAGCTCTCCGCGAAATCCGCTGACCTTGAGCAGCTTTTCTTGGGACTCACTGCGGAGGAATCTCCCACGAATCAATCCGTTAACGGGAAAGGCGGCCCAGAATGATTGCCCTGATCCGCTCTGAATTCCGGAAAGTGTTTTCCACCAAATTGCTTCTCATCTTGTCCCTAGCAGCACTGGGGTTCATGCAGTTACAGATCTTTTTGTTGGTATTTCTCTCGCCACCCGGCCTTGAAGACATCAATCGCCTCATGGACCCTGCATTTATCAAGATAATCGTTGCCTCCGCAGGAAGTGCCAGTGTTTTCCTTCTCATCTTGGGCATTGTCGCGATGTCGGGTGAATACCGAAATCAAACGATTACCTCGACCTTTCTGACCACCCCGGTTCGTTGGCGAGTAATAGTGGCAAAAATGGTGACTTTTGCGATCCTCGCCTTGGCGCTCTCGCTGGTTCTTTGGCTTATCGCTGCGATCACCACAATGCTGCTATTGGGTACCCAAGACTCGGCGCCATTTGAATGGAGCGCAGCCTTTGAGATCTTGGGCGGCACATTGCTCGGCCTTGTCCTCTATGCAATCTTGGGTGTGGCTATTGGCTCACTGATCACCAGTCAAGTGGCCGCAATCATTATTGCTCTGGTTTTCACATTTGTTCTCGAGCCACTAATTTCGCTTTTCTTCCTATCGGTGGGCAAGTGGTTGCCGGGGAACGCGCTCAATTCAATCCTGCAGACGGGTAGCGGAGGCCCTGAATCAAGTGCATCTGATTTATTGGACATTCCCGTTGGAGTGGCGGTGCTGGTCGGATACACAATTGTTTTCGCAGTCGCGGCTGCGGTTACCACCAACAAGCGTGACATTACGTGAGCTCGCAGAACAACCTAATCTTCGGAGACAACTCGTATGCCAGCGTGGGGCGCCGGCTAGGTGCACTTGCTATTGACTGGTTTGCCAGTCTTGGCATTGCGGTACTTGTGTTCCGAGAATTTGCATACGGCACGCCAGAATCAATGCTGGCAAATACCGCCGTTTTCTATGTAGAAATTGTGTTGTTCACGTTCTTAATTGGCTGTTCATTTGGCCAAAAGTTGTTGTCCATACGCGTGGTAAATCTCAACGGTGGTCGACTTTCGCTGTGGAGAATCATGCTGAGGACCCTGCTAATAATTCTTGTTATCCCCGCATTGGTCATGGATTCAGACGGACGTGGACTCCATGATCGAATTGTTGGTTCGCGGGTAATTCGGGTAGTTAAATAGCGAAATAGCAAGCAGGGCTAGCGCGGCCGGCGAGCGGAACGGGCACTCGTTGGCATTGGGCCCTTAGGGATGGGCAGCGCATTTGCAGCATTTCCGAGTGCATCAAGGCGGCGGCGAACTTCGGTGACTTCCCCTCCACGAAGGTTCCGTGGCAGTTTCGCCAGCGTCTTTTGCAGTTTGCGCAGGGAGACTTGATCTGCTTCAACACCCACTTGAATTTCATAGATAGGGATATCAGGTACCCAGCGGGCGGTCTTTTTGCGCTCATTGGCCAGCAAAATTCCGACTCGAGATGCAGGGCCTTCGGAGATAAGAATGACCCCGGGACGCCCGATCACCCGAGAGATCATGTCCTGGTTTTTGTTCACCGCGACGGCTGGAGTCATGGGCCACTTATTTCCGCGAATGCTCTGCACTACCGCTGCGGCAGCTCCCGGTTGGCCTTCAATTGATGAGTAGGCCGCGGCCATGGCTCGGCGACTAAACCAGTAGGTAGATGCCAATAGACCAATCGGGATGCCAATAAGAAGCGAGGTGACGGGGTTAACCAGGATCCACACGGGCACCGCGACGACGATTGATCCCAGTAGGAAGAACCCAAGTGTCTCAGCCCACAGAAATGGAAATGATTTTTGGGTCATT
>CANMNM010000056.1 GCA_947499275.1 Actinomycetota bacterium
GTTCTCGGTTGCCGGTGCTGAGGGCTACATGACAGCGGGAAGCTACGAAGATGGCGAACTCGGTGAAGTTTTCCTCAAACTGGGTAAGCAGGGCTCAACCCTTGCTGGGGTAATGGATGCTTTCTCGATTGCGATCAGCATTGCATTGCAATACGGCGTACCGCTTGACGCATTCGTCAACAAGTTCGTCAACATGCGATTCGAGCCATCAGGCATGACTGATGATCCTGATATCAGGATCGCCCAGTCAATGATGGATTACATCTTCCGTCGTCTAGCACTTGATCACTTGACCTACGAGCAGCGTGAGGCCCTTGGGATCTTCAGCGCAGAGGAGCGCACGGCTGCGGTGCAAACTAATTACGCACCAGCACCAGCTGCTGATCTAGCGGTTGCCGAATCACCAGAAGATCAGGTTTCTGCTTCGACTACACCCAGTTCAACGGTTCCTTCACAGGTTCACTCGAGTGCGGAATTGATGGAATCAATCACGGGAACCGCATCGGATGCACCACTGTGCATGACTTGCGGTATCAAGATGCGACCAGCAGGAAGCTGCTACGTGTGCGAGGGCTGTGGGAATACCTCAGGCTGTAGCTAACAAAAGTCAACACGTTCTGGGTCCTAGATCATTGATCTAGGACCCAGAACTGTTTGGCTGTGCGGAGTCACGGATCTTGAGTTTCGCTGCCAGGGGGGCTGCAGTGAGACCGTAGACGGTAACTGTGGCCGTAATAATGATGAAGGCGGCAGGCAGAAGCTTCTCTGCTCCAGGAATTTTCAATGTGACAAGGGCCGTACCGATACTTGCGGCGGTGGCGGCGGCAACAATGCCACGCGGATACATCCAGCCCATGAATATCCGGTCTTTTCGCGCGATATCTGATCCTGCGGTCCCGATCTCTACAACGGTCGGTCGGACAACGAAAAGCAAGATGAGCACAATCAAGAGCGTGGGAAGTAATAGCGCGGTAAAAGTCGGTGAAGGGACGAGAGCCGCAATTGTGATGAACAGAACCCCGATTCCCATCGATACAATCGTGTTAAAGAATGGCTTGGCAGCATCCAGACTGGCGCCATACTTCTTTGCAAGTCTCGGGGCGGTGACGCCCATCAACAACGCGGTGAGTAACCCGCTGTCATCATTCACGCTGTCGGCTAACCCGGCTGCCAATAGGACTGACCCGAGGAGAACTTGAGTGCCCAACTTGGGATAGTTTTTAACGAGCCGCCCACCAGCGATGAACAGAAATACACCGAAAAATGCAGCCAACGTCGCTGTGAGCAAGCCTCCGAGGAAGTATTGAACGGCCGTTTCGAATGTCGATTCGTTAGTTGCCTTGATAACTTGAAAAAGCATGACGGCAAATATTGCCCCCAATGGATCCAGCAGTGTCCCCTCCCACGTCAAAATTTCTCGCACCCGCGAGTGGGGGCGAACAACATCAAGAATGGGTGCCACAACAGTCGGTCCCGAGACGATCAAGAAAGCACCGAGTATGAATGCCAATTTCCATTCGAACCCCAAGACGTAGTGCGCCGCGATCGATCCAACAACCCAAGTAATCGGTGCACCAATCCATACAAGTTTTCGCACGACTGATTTGTCCTTACCTCCCAGCGGCAAAGCGGCGAGCTCCATCCCTCCTTGAAAAAGAATGACGGCAACCATTAGGTCGACCGCGACGGGAAAGGCAGATCCAAGGATTTCATCAAAGCGAAACGCAGGAGCCAATAGCCCAAAAATGAAACCCACGGGAAGTAGAAGAACCAAAGACGGCACACGTAGATGGGGAGCAATAACCTGGCACGCCGTGGAAAGCCCAAACACGAGAGCCGCGGCCAGCATGATCTCTTGAGTCGAGAGTTGCGTCATGATTCCTTAAGGAAGTCGGGGGTTCGCATTAGGTTTGAGGGATGGACTATATCTAAACGCTGGCGTAGCAGCACTTGAATCACGTCAACATTTGCCCTACAAGCGTACAATTCACCTCTTGCTCACTCAATGTGGCGTAAACTGCCAAAAGGAGATCGACAACGCTTAGGAGCCTCATTATGCGGATAAAAATCATCACGGTCGGGCTTATTGGTTTGAGCGCATCACTCGTGCTTGCAGGTTGCTCCAGCAGTGCTGAATCAGAGGTAACGCCCACGATCACTCCTGCACCCACACCTACTGTTGAGGTGCTTGTGGCCGAGCTGGCACAAGATGCGTGCGATGACTACTTCGCCCTTGATCTGGTTCGCTCGCAGATTAATGGGGACACATCGGAATTAACAAAGAAACAAAAGAAAGCACTTCTCGGTGAATTCCAGTCAGACGTTGACCTCATGGTGGTCTCCATTGATTCTGCCGTTATTGGTGGCGAGCTTCCCCCGAAGGCACTTTCCAATGCTGAGCGAATCCAAAACAATGTCAACAAGGCCAACCCAAAACTTGGCATCGATGGAATCAAGGCGAAATCGTTGAAGCGAATCAACCTGTCATCGGAACGAATCGAACGCTACTGCGTAACAGCAGGAAATGATTTGCCGATTGACAATATTAATGCCCGAAGCCTGTGAGTCAGACTATTTAGGCTCTAGGGATTTGTACTGGGTACGAACGGTTGCGTAGGCGGAAATGGGAGATCGGGATCTCGACCGGTGAGGTATTTTGCCACGCCATAGGCGGCACCGGCAATAGGAACGGCAATAAGTGCGCCAACGATTCCCAGCGCGATACTCCCAGCGGCTATCGCCAAAATAATTGCAAGCGGATGAAGGCTGACCGCCTTGCCCATAACGAGTGGCTGTAAAACATCTCCGTCGAAAGAACCAACAATGACGGTGAGAACGATTACCAAAATTGCAATGACTGGACCGCGCTCTGCAAGGGCGACGATGGCGGCAAAGAAAGTTGCGATGGGGGCGCCAATGACCGGGATAAAGGCTCCAAGGAACACAATGGCGGCGAGGGCCGGAGCAAGGGGAACCTGCAAAATTGTGAGACCAATAAAGACGAGCGTGGCGTCGGCGAGGGCAATAATCACGATTCCCCGCGTGTAACCGGAGATTGCTCCCCAAGCAATGCCACCTGCAACGTTAACGGGCTCTTCGATGCCTTTAGGGAGCCAACTTACGAACCAATCCCAGATCTTGTTCGGTGTCAGCATGAAGAATATTACGCCGAAAAGAAAAACTGAGCCGGCGATTACAAGGGTTCCCACCGAGCCCACCGAGGCAAGTAGGCTCTCGCCGACGCCTTTAGCGGCAGTTTCGCCGTATGACTGCGCCTCAGTTATCAGCGAGGCCAAACGCTCGTCGGTAAGTTTGAGTGGTCCATCTTGGAGCCATTTCTCGATTTCGCTGATTCCAGATTTAATGCTGGTGACGAGTTTGGGCCCTTCAGCAACGGAGGATGAAATAACTACATAAAGAATTGTCAGGATACCCGCTGCGATGAGCACCAGGGCCAGGATCATTGAGACTACTTTGGGAAGAAACTTGTTGAGCAGCTTCATTACCGGTGATGCCCACGCGGTAACAAGCATCGCGAAAAACAGTGCAAAGACGACCGGGAAAATTCTGCCCATTCCCAGAACTAGCACGCCTACGCCGGCTAGAAGAACTAATAATCTCCACGTTATGCCCGAGAGTGTGCGTAAGGTTTCGGGAACACCATCTGATCGTGGTTCTTGGTCAGAAGGCTGGTTGACCGGTGCTGGAGTGCTCATTTAGATCCTCACCTCAAATTAGACCCGAATTCTACCGAAGTCGTCGGTCGAACTCTAATCTATTCGTACGAGTCCGTGTGGGGTTTCAAAAGTAACCGAGGTGACACCAAAATCGTCAGCGCCGGGGTCGTTGATCCATTGGATCAAGTTCGTGAGTGGGGCGAGTGACTCCGACATTGGCCCCAGATCCCGGGTTGCAGAGTTGATCTCGATGCTCAGAATATTGATTCCGGATTGCTCCCCGCCAAATGATGGATGGTGCTCCTGTGGGCTTTCCCATTCGATGAAAAACGGGGACTGCGGGTGTTCCATGGCATCTAGGACTCCCAATTGGCGCCAATGAAGGTCAACCCCATCGGGGCGAATCCTGTGCCCGGCTGCAGCGCTGCGCCCGAGGCTATTTTCCACACTGCCTATGTCGTGGGTTGAAACAACCCAGCTCATCCAGCCACCACCATTGTTAGCACGTTGAGCGACCGCTCGACCGAAAGGGGCTTTATCCGCCGAAGGGTGATCAAGTGCGCTGACAATTTCAATGTAGACACCATGCGCTAATGGCAGTGTGAAGTTCCTTGTGCCGAATGATGGGTGACGTCCGCCATCGACGAACGTGTTTCCAAGATCGATGCCAATCCGTTGAACTACGTCGGCTAACTCATTGCCGGCACAGGCGTATGAAATATGGTCAAGCCGCATGACGTCATCTTGCCCAACGTCACACCCGGCCATGAATCCACCCCCGTTTCGCGGAAAACAGTTCTTGAGTTTGATGCGGGGAGGGCTTTTTTGGCATTTTTAGGACTTGGTGTGGCAGAGTACGGACATGGATTCAGATCAGGTAGTTCCAGAGCCCAAGGCCAGCCCGGGTGGATTGGATAAAAAGAAATCGATCATTCTTGGCCTTGTTGGTCTGGCCTTCATCATCCTGATTTTCTGGAAGGTGATTCCACAGATTGGAAGTTATTCCGATGCGCTCACGGCACTCGAGGCCATGAGCGTTCTGGCTATTTTCTTGATAGTTCTCTGCGTACTGGTTTATTTGCTCACTTACGGTCTTCCGTTTCTTGCGGCAACACCGGGCTTGAAGTATTGGCGGTCCCAGCAGGTCAACCAAGCAGCGTTTGCGATCAGTAATGGAGTACCCGGTGGGGGCGCGGTCGGCCTAGCCGTGCAATTTGGGATGTTGAATACATTCGGGATTTCAGGAACGAGTGCTACCGCGGCAATAACCGCCGTTGGCTTGTGGAGCACTTTTGTCACCTTGTTTTTCCCCGTGTTGGGCGTCGTGGCAATCACCCTTTTTGGTCTCGGTGGTAACACACATGCCGTGACGGGTATTTTGGGGATCGCCATTTTGGCAGTTGTCGTGATCGTTTTTGTGCTCGTCATGCGCTCTGAAACATTGGCGATCAAAATAGGAGCATTTGCCAACAAGGTCATAAATCCATTTCGAAAGAAGATAAAGGCCTTGGCAACCATTGATTTGCAGGCGCCTATCGTTAAATTCCGCTCGGATATGTATGACGTTCTCAAACGTCGCTGGGGTGCCCTTACCGCGGCGCAGATCGCCGTTTCATTTACGCAATTCTTAATCCTCTATGTGGCCTTGCGTGGAGTCGAAGGCTGGGATAGTGCAGGAACCTCATTCGCCGCTGCATTTGCGGCCTTTGCGATCGCTCAAATCGGACTGATGATTCCGATCACTCCAGGTGGATTGGGAACGGTGGATGCGGCCTTGATCGCACTTCTGGTGAGCTTCGGGGCTACAACGGGTGCCGCCACGGCCGCAGATCTTGTTTGGCGAGCAGCGAGTTTTATCCCGCAAATAATCATCGGTGTTGTGGCTCTGATCGCTTGGTACCGAAAGGCTGGTCAGGCCTTGGCCAAGGTGTCCGCAAAGTAAGTTTTTGCACCCCAAAATTTCTCACCCCCAAAGTAGTGTCCCGTTGAGATATGCGCTGGCCACCCGCTAGGGTTTTCCCAACCCGGTCGTCGCGGGAGGGGAAGCCTTCGGCGGCCGGGCCTTTTCATGCACAACTTCTTCATGCACAATATCGAGAACCTTTGTGAACGGGGATTCATCTTGTGATTGAAACACAGGCGAAGAAATGGAAATCGTTCGTAGCGATTGGAGACAGTTTCACCGAAGGTGTGGGTGATCTGGGCGTCAGTGATTTGTATCTTGGTTGGGCCGATCGTTTGGCGGGAAAATTAGCCGACGAATACTGCACAGAAAAGTCTCCGTTAAAATACGCAAATCTTGCAATTCGTGGCCGGTTGCTACCGCAAATGGTAGATGAACAGCTTCCTCGCGCCCTAGAGCTGAATCCGGCATTGGTGTCCTTCGCCGGTGGAATCAACGACGCCATGCGAGGCTCATTTGACCTGGATGTCAAGGCAACGGAGATTGAACGCGTCGTTCGAGAGTTGCGTTCAGCAGGTCATGACGTTTTGCTTTTCTCTTTTGGTGATTCATCACGCAATTCGAAGGTCATGGGACTGATTCGTGATCGATTTGTGGGCCTGCGCTCAGTAAATTTGGCGATTGCGGAAGCCTACGGCTGCTATCTCGTGGATTTCTGGGAGATGGAGATCTTCAATGATCCAGCAGTGTGGGATGCAGACAGGCTTCATTTGAACCCACGAGGCCATGCCCTAGTGGCGCAGGCTGCTATGCAGGCTCTAGGTTGGGGTGATTCGCAGTCGTTCGGTGCGAGCGCAGAGATCGTCCAGCCGGGCTTGCCCACTCGGGTGCTAAATCACATGTCTTGGGCGAAGAACCATGGTTGGCCCTGGGTCAGTAGACGATTGCGCGGAGCATCGTCCGGTGATGGAGTCTCTGCTAAGTATTGGGATTACGTAGACATCTATCCTCGGGTCTAGCCGGTCAGATCCCTCAACTGTGCACAAGCCTCTATTGGTCTGTCGAGTAATCCACAGAAGCGGTTTTGATTTTTACTGTCGGGTGAATCGAGTGACAAGTTTGTTGTATGAAATTAATGGAGCAATCACATGACTCAGCCATGCAAGCTGCTGGTCAGATCCTCAATGGGCTAATCAAGTCATTTGGGTTTTATCCAGAAAATAGCCTGATAATCCGATGGCTCAAACACGATGAAGTTGTCCTCGTTCAAAGGTGCGACATAGCCGCATTCTTGAGTCCCAACAATTTGGCTCAGTCAGATCTTGAGACCTATCTTGAGCCGGGTAGAGCGTACTTCGCTGAAGAGGCTTCCCTTGTGGTGTGTCTCGAGGGTATGGATCCACGAATGTATGCGGCCATCGACGCGGTCGAATCAGCGCTCGTGGACGCGGGTCTCAGTTTGAGAGATTCATCCATTGCAGTTGGTCAGCGCATGTATTCACGTCAATGCCTGGGGACATGTGACGATCACTTTATTGAGCTAAACACCGAGGTCAAACGCTCGGATCGGGCGAGTGAATGTGTCAGTAGTGCCGCTGCGTTAATCCAGGATCAGGAGTTTCCGGAGTTGCCCGCGCCAGAAGGACTTACGGCTTGGCGCAAAGTCGAGAGTCAATTTGTGCAGGAGTTAATCAAACAAACAGATGATTCCTTTGCGGTGTCCGATCTTGCTCGATTGGCGGTTGCCATTGGAGATATTCGGGTTCGGGATTCAATCCTGTGGGACATGGCAAATAGTGCTTATGACCGAAGTTCTTTGGCGAAGAAATTAACCCAGGGCCTACCTCAACTCCAGGCCACACACGGTGCGCCCATCGCCACCACGGCCGCAATCTGCTGGTGGCTTAATGGCAACGGGGCAATGGCCAACCTGTGCCTCGATCGAGCATTCACAGACGCTCCGGATTACTCATTGGCGGCCATGGTGCGTGTGGCG
>CANMNM010000057.1 GCA_947499275.1 Actinomycetota bacterium
CCCCGAAGCAATGGCCATGGGTATGACCGCCGAAAACTTGCACGATCGATTCCCACACTTAACGAAGGAGCGAGCCGATCTATTCGCACTTGGTTCCCAAGAAAAGACCGCTAAGGCATATGCCAACGGATTAATCCAGCCAGATTTAGTTCCGGTGGCCGCCCGCAGCGCTGAACTAGGCAGCGTTTTGGTGAGCGAAGATGAGTCGCCCCGACCAGGAACGACCCTTGAAGGACTGGCAAGTTTGAAGACACCGTTTCGGCCACATGGTCGAGTAAGCGCCGGTAATGCTTCAGGGCTCTCCGACGGAGCCACCGCCGCCCTATTGGCGAATGAAGAGGTGGCCGATCAATTGGGACTCTCGAAGAAAATGCGCATGGTGGGTTTTGCTTTCGCTGGTGTTGAGCCCGAAGTGATGGGAGTGGGTCCGGTTCCCAGCACGGAAAAGGCACTTGCTCGAACCGGACTCACGATCGCAGACATTGATCTTTTTGAAGTCAATGAAGCTTTCGCGATTCAGGTTCTAGCGTTCCTTGACCATTTTGGAATCGATGACGATGACCCGCGCGTGAATCCGATGGGTGGAGCAATCGCGGTCGGTCACCCTTTGGCCTCAAGTGGTATTCGCCTGATGAACAACCTCGCCATGAATTTCACCATGAATCCGGGTGCAAAATATGGAATAACCACTATGTGTATCGGCTTAGGCATGGGTGGAACAGTTATTTGGGAAAATATTTCAGGGAGTAACTCATGAGCAAATCACAGGAAACAACAACAGCGGCAGTCAATCCCGACGAAGTCGTTACTGAAGCTCGAGTGCGGTATTTCCCGATGCCACTTGGTGCTGGCACCATGGCCCTCATCACTTTGGATAATGGGAAGGACCACACGCGTCCATCAACTTTTGGACCCAGCGGACTGGCATCACTTAATAGTGCCCTCGACGAAATCGCTGATCGCTCTGATGTGGCTGCGGTCGGTGTCACGGGTAAGCCATTCGTTTTTGCTGTTGGGGCGGACCTGTCAGCCATAGGAATGGTGAATGATCCCGCAATCATTGCTTCCTTTGGAAAACTTGGACACGATGTAATGCGACGTTTTGGTGAGTTTTCTGTACCAACATTCGCATTTGTCAATGGCGCTGCGATGGGCGGCGGCTTGGAACTCGCACTGCATTGTAATTACCGAACCGTCTCATCTGACGCTGCAGCACTGTCATTTCCTGAAGTGTTTCTCGGAATAATCCCTGGTTGGGGCGGTGCATGGTTGTTACCTAATTTGGTTGGGCCAAAAAATGCGCTGGAAATAATCATCAACAACTCAATGAGTCAAAACAAACAAATGAAACCCAAGCAGTCAATAGCACTTGGTGTCATGGATGTCATGTTTGAACCTGCTGACTTTCTCGAGCAATCAGTCCTGTGGGCGGCGAAGGTGCTCACCAAATTAATTACTGTCGACCGACCACCGATTGAGCGAGAAAGTTGGGACGCGGTCATCGATGCTGCACGCAATCAACTTGATTCCCGAATTCATGGAGCAGCCCGCGCACCATATGTTGCCCTTGACCTCGTATCCGCTGCAAAAACAGCCACGCGCACTGAAGGTTTTGATGCAGAAGATCGGGCGTTAACCGAGCTCGTAATGTCAGATCCCCTGCGTGCGTCGTTGTATGCATTTGACCTAGTACAAAAACGCGCTAAGCGACCTGTCGGGGTCCCCGATAAATCCTTGGCTCTTCCTGTAAAAAAGGTAGGAATAGTTGGTGCAGGTCTGATGGCGAGTCAACTTGCCCTGCTTTTCGCACGCTCACTCATGGTTCCCGTTGTGATGACCGACCTTGATCAGGAACGAGTGAACAAGGGTGTCAATTATGTCCACGCGGAATTGGACAAGTTACTCGGGAAAGGACGCCTATCGCCCGATAAATGTAATCGACTAAAGGCTCTGGTGACCGGTACAACGGATAAGGGATCGTTTGCCGATGCCGACTTTGTTATCGAAGCCGTCTTTGAAGAGCTCGGTGTAAAAAAGACCGTATTTGCACAACTGGAAGAAGTAGTCCGGCCCGATTGCATTTTGGCCACAAATACCTCTTCTCTCAGCGTCACCGACATGGCAGCCGATCTCAAGAACCCTGAGCGAGTTGTGGGCTTCCATTTTTTCAACCCGGTCGCGCTCATGCCGTTACTGGAAATTGCACGCGCTGAGAAGACAAATGATCCGACGTTGGCCACGGCATTCGCTGTTGGCAAAGGCCTCAAAAAGTCATGTGTGTTGGTGGCGGATCGCCCCGCATTTGTTGTCAACCGCCTGCTCAACCGTTTCCTTGGCGAAATCATTGCCTGCGTCGATGAAGGGGCGAGTTTTGCCGATGCTGATGCCGCAGTTCATGAAATGGGATTGCCGATGGACCCCTTCATTCTGGTACAAATGGTTGGCCCTGCGGTTGCCCAGCATGTAGCACAGACCCTCAATGGGCATTTCCCCGATCGATTCCATGCCTCAGAAAAAATGGGTCAACTAGTTGCAGCAGGACTACCCGGTATCTGGTTGTGGGATGAGGCCGGAAACAAGTCGGTTGACCCGAGAGTATCGGAGATCTTTGGTGATTCGCCCAGCACAATGACCCCAGACCAAATCAGAGATAGGGCGCTAAAGGCAGTAGCCCAAGAGGCCAGAATCATGCTTGACGAGGGCGTTGTCGCCGAGGCGCAAGATCTTGATCTGTGCATGATTCTTGGTGCCGGCTGGCCATTTTGGCTGGGCGGTATTACCCCCTATCTCGACCGTGAGGGATACAGCAACCCGCGATTTTTAGACCAAGGGGTAGCTAGCGTTCCTGCGTGAGTGAATCGACTACCTCACCACGCTCACTGCTTGCCATCCACTCAGTTATTGACCGCGTAATCGACTGAGGGGTAAGCCCAAGATCCGCGAGGATCGAGCTTCGCTTGGCATGACCCAGAAAGGCAAGAGGGGTGCCAAAGTTGCGCAGGGGAACATCAACGTTTGCATCCCGCAAAGCTTGACTCAGTGCAGCACCCACTCCACCGGCCCGAATGCCGTCTTCGATCACTACGACCAACGTAGCTTTTTCGGCCTGGTCCAGAACATATTGCGGGATTGGCTTCACCCATCGTGGATCGAGTACTTGCGCTCCAATACCTTGGGCTTTGAGTCCCTCCGAGACATCTATTCCTAGTTGGGCAAATGAACCAATAGCAACAATGCACACTTCGGGATTTCCATGGCGAGCGAGAACATCCACACACCCCTCGCGGGCCAATGCCACAAAATCTTGTGGGATAGCGCCCTTTGAGAAGCGAACCACCGAGGGTGCATCATTAATATCAACCGCTTCGCGTAGCGCCTGTTTTAGGGTTGATTCATCACGGGGGGCAGCGATTTGTAACCCAGGAACGATCTGCAACATGGACATGTCCCAAACTCCGTTATGACTTGCTCCGTCATCACCGGTAATACCAGCCCGGTCCAGTACGAACGTCACTCCCGCCTTGTGAAGTGCGCAGTCCATCACAACTTGGTCGAATGCCCGGTTCAAAAATGTCGCGTACACGGCCACGACCGGATGCATTCCACCATAGGCCAAACCTGCAGCGCTCGTGGCTGCATGTTGTTCGGCAATCCCCACGTCATATGTGCGAGTCGGAAACTCCTGAGCAAATTCATCGAGACCAGTTGGCCCTAACATCGCTGCGGTTATCGCGACGACATCAGGTCGAACTCGTCCGATTGACACTAGTTCATCAGAAAATGCCTTCGTCCAACTTCGTCCAGCGGCGACAACCGGCAATCCTGTTTCAGGATCGATTACACCTACACCGTGGAATCGATCCGCGTCATCAGCCTCCGCCGGAGCGTAACCCTGACCCTTGTGCGTTATCACGTGAACGATCACGGGTGCGTCAAAATCGCGAGCACGACTAAGAGCGAATTCGACTTCTGCTTCATCGTGGCCGTCTACCGGACCGACATACTTCAGTCCAAGATCTTCAAACATGCCTTGTGGAGCCACAACGTCCTTGACTCCCTTTTTCATCCCGTGCAGTGCGTCAAAAACAGGGGGGCCAACGACAGGAGTGCGCAGCAGTACCCGCTTGCCCCAACCCATGACCTTCTCATAACTTGGTGCGGTTCGAAGTGTGTGAAGGTGGTGGGCCAGTCCACCGATCGTCGGCGAGTAGGACCTCGCGTTGTCGTTTACGACAATTACAACCGGTCTCTCCCCTGTGGCAATATTGTTCAAGGCCTCCCACGCCATCCCACCCGTTAACGCGCCGTCACCAATAACGGCGACCACGTGCTGCTTTCCCAACAGGCCGCGCTGCTGCCAAGCCTTAGCTAATCCATCAGCGTAGGACAGGGCCGTTGAAGCATGTGAATTTTCGACAATGTCATGAACACTTTCACTACGGCTGGGATATCCACTCATGCCGCCTTCTTGGCGAAGCGAGTCAAAATCTCCAGCTCGCCCAGTCAGTATTTTATGAACGTAAGCTTGATGCCCGGTATCCCAAATAATGGCATCTTCCGGCGAACGAAATACCCGGTGAAGCGCGATACTGAGTTCTACGACACCCAGGTTTGGTCCCAAGTGACCGCCTGTAGCGGAGACTTTCTCGACCAAAAATGCGCGGATCTCCTGGGCTAGTTCGGGGAGCTTGTCAGCTGGGAGGGCTCGAACATCGCGGGGATCACGGATTGCCTCCAAATATCGCACCCACCTAGTCTAGATCAGAAGTGTTTATCCTGCTGTGGTCTAGCGCCGCGATGGCGCTGGCAACAGAATTTACTTCGCGTTCGGTACGCAACAGGTGCGCACCAATCTCACTAAGGGCATCGAGTAAAACGGAGGGGTTTGCGCTGCCCGAACTGACCCGAGCCGTGGCATATAGGCGCCGCATCAATTCAAGATCGCTTTTTGTGCGCTCGTGAAGTACCCAGGAAAGAGCAATCGGATCATTTCTGATCTCAGTGTCCCGGAATTCACCCGGCAAGCGCTCTAGCAGCCAACGAGTGACCTGCCCGGAGAACTCCGGATCGAAAGAGGAGACCAAGTCCGATGGCCACCCGGCAGGCATGTTGGTCACAGAAGCGAACGAAGGACGTACTGCAAAATTCCACCGTTTCGATAGTAATCAGCTTCACCCGGTGTGTCGATTCGCAGATCCGCAACAAATTTAATGACGCTTCCCTGTGGTGTCGTTGCGCTGACCGTCAATTGCTTCGGCGTTACTCCCGCATTGAGTTCTGTGACCCCGTCAATGGCAAACACTTCGCTTCCGGATAGGCCAAGTGTTTGCGCGTTCTCACCTTCCACGAACTGCAGTGGTAGAACCCCCATACCGATCAGATTGGACCGATGAATTCGTTCATACGACTCTGCAATAACCGCCCTCACACCGAGAAGTGCGGTGCCCTTTGCGGCCCAGTCACGACTTGACCCCGAACCGTATTCTTTGCCCGCCAAAATGATAAGTGGGATGCCATCGCTCTTGTACTTCATCGCTGCGTCGTAAATTGTTGTCACACCCATGTCGGGGTTCGTGAAATCTAAGGTGAACCCACCCTCTGTTCCTGGAGCGATCAGATTCTTCAATCGAATGTTGGCAAATGTCCCTCGAATCATGACTTCATGATTTCCTCGACGCGAACCGTATGAGTTGAAATCCTTACGCTCGATTCCGTGCTCGCTCAAGTAAATTCCGGCAGGTGAATCTGCCTTTATTGAGCCAGCTGGTGAAATATGGTCCGTCGTCACCGAATCACCCAGCCAGGCAAGAACTCGTGCTCCGCTGATGTTGGTGACGGGCGATGGTTCGCGTTGCATTCCTTCAAAATACGGAGGGCGCCGAACATATGTGCTCTGTGCATCCCATTGAAAAATACTGCCCGTCGGTGTCGGGAGAGATCGCCATACTTCATCACCGGCGAATACATCGCGATACCGGTCAATGTACATCTGGGAATCAATTGACTCTGCAATCACCTGTTCAATTTCTGTTGATGAGGGCCAGACATCGGCGAGAAAAACTGGAGTGCCGTCTTCGTCGAAACCCAGTGGATCGTTGACGAGGTCAATATCCATCGTTCCTGCGATTGCGTAAGCAACAACAAGTGGTGGCGAGGCAAGGTAATTCATTTTAACGTCCGGGTTAATTCGACCTTCAAAGTTTCTATTCCCACTGAGCACCGAACTAACGACGATGTCATCGGTATTTATTGCAGCGGATAACGCGGGAATTAAGGGACCAGAGTTCCCGATACAGGTTGTGCAGCCATACCCAACAACACTGAATCCGAGTTTCTCCAAATATGGCAACAGGCCCGACTTCTCGTAGTAGTCGGTAACGACCTTTGACCCGGGTGCCAATGTCGTCTTGACCCAAGCTTTGCGGGTTAAGCCACGTTCCACGGCTTTTTTAGCCAAAAGTCCAGCGCCGATCATGACGGACGGATTTGACGTATTGGTGCATGAAGTGATCGCGGCAACGCCAACAGCCCCGTGCCCAACTTCTACGGACTCACCTGCAATGTCAATACGTACTTTATGGTCCGGTGCCGTGGTGAAGCCTGCCAAAGCAGTTTTAAACATTGGTTGAGATTGCGCCAAAATCACTCGGTCCTGTGGGCGCTTTGGGCCTGCAATACTGGGCACCACGGTGCTCATATCCAGTTCAATTGAATCTGAGTAGGTGGCGTGCGAGGTGGTGTCGTGCCAAAGACCCTGCCGCTGGGCATAAGCCTTTACCAATTCGATTGATTCTGGGGTCCGTCCCGTCAGAGCGAGGTAATTCAAAGTCACATCATCGATGGGAAAAATTGCCACCGTGCTGCCGTACTCGGGGCTCATATTTCCGATAGTTGCTCGGTTTGCCAGAGGGACAGAACCAATGCCATCGCCGTGAAATTCAACGAATTTGCCCACCACACCACGCTCACGTAGCATTTCTGTGATTGTCAGAACTAAGTCGGTGGCGGTTGCGCCGGGAGGAAGTTCACCCGTCAGTTTGAAACCGAGTACACGAGGTATCAGCATGGAGACGGATTGGCCAAGCATTGCCGCCTCGGCTTCTATTCCCCCTACGCCCCAGCCCAGCACACCCAATCCATTAACCATGGTGGTGTGCGAATCCGTTCCCACAACCGTGTCGGGGTAGGCCTGGCCCCCTCGAGCCATAACCACCCGAGCCAAATTTTCGATATTTACCTGATGCACAATTCCGGTGCCTGGTGGAACAACTTTGAACTCGTCGAATGCGCTCTGTCCCCATCGCAAGAATTGGTAGCGCTCCCTATTGCGTTCGTATTCCAGCTCAACATTTCGATCAGCAGAGTCTGGGGCCCCGAAAAAGTCTGCGATAACGGAGTGGTCGATGACCAGTTCAACGGGATTAAGCGGTTCTATCTTGTCGGGATTACCACCGAGCGCGATGACAGCTTCACGCATCGTTGCTAAGTCAACAACTACCGGGACCCCGGTGAAGTCCTGCAAGATAA
>CANMNM010000058.1 GCA_947499275.1 Actinomycetota bacterium
TCGCCATTCACGTCGAATTACCGAACGTGAGGCTGCGCGTATTGCCAGCGCACTCCTCAAAGGCGAGGTCACCGAGGCAAATATGGCCGAACCGGAGGAAGTGTTCTCGCTCAATACTTCCGCCCTCATCGCGTTACTAAAGAGTGCCCAGGAGCACCACACCGGAGTGTGGATCGGTTACGCGGAAGCGGACGGCAGCACCAGCACGCAAATTGTTGAACCCATTCGCATGGGCGACGGAACCATGACCGCATTTGATCACGGCAGCGCGAACGTGCGAACTTTTGCCATCTCGCGCATCAGCGGAATTGCGCCAGCGAAAATGAATGAAATCAATAACTAAACCTCGACATGCTCAATATTTGTTGACATCTCTGCGAGATTTTCAGCAATCGGCTCGACCCCGATACCCGGTCCTGTTGGCACGTGCAGCTGGCCATTATCAAGGACAAACGGCTGCGTGACATCTTCTTTGTAGTATCGACTCGACGCACTGGTGTCTCCAGGCAGGATGAACCCAGGCAGTGCGGCCAAAGCAATATTTGCAGCGCGGCCCACTCCCGTTTCTAACATTCCACCGCACCACACCGCAATGTTTTTCTCAACGCACAGGTCGTGAATATCTCGCGCGTTGAGAAAACCACCCACGCGCCCCGGCTTGATATTAATGATCGTGGTGGCACCAAATTCAATTGCACTTTCTGCGGAATCCACAGAAAGAATCGACTCGTCTAAGCAGATTGGCGTTGCTACCACAGAGGAAATCAGCTTATGGCCCAAGAGGTCATCTTCTGGCAAAGGCTGTTCGATCAGTAATAGATCAAACTCGTCGAATTTTGCTAGATGTTCGGCGTCACTTCGGCGGTACGCCTGATTCGCATCAACTTGCAACGGAATCTCGGGCCACTCGCTCCTAACGGCCCGCAAAGCGTCTAGATCCCAGCCTGGTTCGACTTTTAACTTGATACGACGGTAACCCTCATCTACATATTGCCCGACTTCAGCAATCAGGTCAGCAATTGAGTTGGGGATTCCGACACTTACGCCGCAATCAACACGATCACGAACAGCTCCAAGGAACTCACCCAGGGACAGATTTCGCTCCTTCAGCCACAGGTCAAGTAACGCCGTCTCAATCGCGCTCTTCGCCATTGGATTCCCCTGCATGACCGCCAGAGCCGCACGCACAGAGTCTGGCGCCGGAGTCGAGCCCAGCAGCGGTGAAAGGGTTGGAATCAGAAACTCTCGCATCACATTAATTGCGCCACGCGTGTATTCAGCGCTGTAACCCGGCCACGCCATGGTGACGCATTCACCCCATCCACTCACCCCGGCGTCACTAACCGCCTCAACAAGGACAACGTCACGGACACTTTGTGAACCAAAACTGGTGCGGAAAGGACGAACCAACGGAATTTCAAGACTGTGAATAATGAATGAAGTGCTCATTGGCTCACGTCCCCACTATGTCTAGTACGTAGTCCCCATTATCGGTGACACCAACAATTTCCCGGCCAGCGGCAAACTCCTGCAGCAAATTTTTCCGCATCTCATTTCGCCATTGCTGAGCGGCCATCGGGTCACTAGCTCTTAGCGCAACAATGTCCTCCGGAGCCTGCACAACAACCTGACTCGAACTCAATTCCACGATCGGCCCTAATTCACCACGCGCGGCAGCGCGCGCTCGATCACCTGTGAGATCCCACCACGCAAAAACTCGATCAGATTCTTCCCCAACATTTATGGCATCGTTCATTGCTCCATAGAAATTTACTTCGTAATCTCGCACGCTCACACCAAGGTTCACCAGATTAAGTGTTGCATTACGCGAGACAAGAGGATCAAACGTCCACACAATCGTGTCAATTCCGCGAGACATCGCCCACCACCGCTGGTGAGCCTTGATCAACGTTCCGAATCCTCTATTACGGTACGGCTCAAGAACTCCAGCCATATGCGAATGCAAATGAATATGTCGCCCATTTTCATCCTCGTGCATTCCAACTAGTGCAAGCGCAGCCGCAACGGGCACACCTTCAACATATGCGGCGGAGCAATACCCACCCGAATGGGTGATCGCCCGAAGCAGATTTGGTGGTACCTGTGTCCCACCGCCAAGGGGTGGCCACACGGCATCAAAGATTTCCGCAGCATCTTGAATTTCTGATGCCACCTCAAGTGAGCGAATCTCTATTCCTTCACGCTCAGCGGGAAGTTGCCAAGCCAGTGCCGCTTCGCTGACAAGTTCAGCAGGAATGGCTTCACTTGCAATAGCTCCACTGGCAATATGCTCAGGCACGAAGCAACCGTATATCCCGCGCTTCACACACCTCTCGAGGAGAGCCCATGGCCACGCAATCCGAATTCTCGGCCATTCTGCCCAAAATGCTGGCAACACTTCAAGCTCTCGTTGAATGTGAGTCGCCCACAAACGACCTGGAATCCGCGCACGCCGTAACCCAACTCGCTCAAGTACTCGCACATGACTGGCTGCCCACCCCCTCCAGAGTGGAGATTCACCATGGCCGTCCCGTTTGGCGGTGGGGACCTGATCAACCTGAAATCCTGATGTTGGGTCACCTTGACACCGTCTGGCCGATGGGAACTTTGTCGAGAATTCCTTTCACCATCTCCGACGACCGGATCACTGGTCCCGGGGTCTTCGACATGAAGGCGGGGGTCGTTCAAGGTTGGGCGGCTCTCAAAGAATCCGGGGTCACCGAGTCAAGTGGTGTAGGCATGCTTTTAACCACTGACGAAGAAACCGGGTCGCACGCCTCACGCGATTTGATTGCTCAATCAATTACGAACGCTAAAGCTGTGATCGTTCTGGAGCCCTCACTCGAAGGTGCACTCAAAACACGTCGCAAGGGAACATCAAATTATTTAATGCGTTTCCACGGAGTGTCCTCCCACGCCGGCCTTGATCCAGATCGCGGGGTCAATGCACTCGTGGCTGCGGCCGAATTCATTATCGCGACCCAGCAATGGGGGAACATGGAACGTGAAACTTCCGTAACTCCAACCGTCAGCAATGCAGGTACAACGACGAACACCGTCCCTCATCTCGCCGAAGTCCATGTTGATGTCCGCGCATGGAACCGCGCAGAGCAGGAACGCGTTGACCAACTAGTCCGTGCATTTGAGTCAACACCACAAATCACAATTGAAATCGTCGGCGGAATCGACCGGCCAGCAATGGAATCGGCCATGAGCGCCGATCTATTCACCCTCGCCCAACTCACCAACCGCGAACTGGGGTACCCCGAACTCATGGAATGCGCAGTGGGTGGAGCGAGTGACGGCAATCTCACCGCGGCCGCAGGCATCCCCACGATCGATGGGATGGGAGCCGTAGGCGATGGAGCACATGCCGACTTCGAATGGGCATCTGCGAGTGCGCTACCTCCTAGAGTGAAACTGCTCGCGAAAATGCTGACCAAACTATCGTCCACTCCCTAGGGAACTACAACAACAACTACAGCTACAGCCAGCAGCACCCCCGTGAGCCACGGCACGGTAGAGTTGCCTGTTCGCCAGAATCAATCGACCGCAACGAGCGTACTTACCGGAGAGCAGGAAATGACCGACGGACCCCTCATCGTACAAAGTGATAAGACCATGCTTCTTGAGGTTGATCACCCCGACTCCGCTGCTTGCCGTAAGGCAATTGCCCCTTTTTCCGAACTTGAACGTGCACCCGAACACATTCACACGTATCGACTCACGCCACTTGGCCTGTGGAACGCCCGGGCAGCCGGCCACGACGCAGAGAGTGTGATCGACACGCTCATTCGATACTCGCGCTACACAGTTTCAAACTCACTACTCATTGACATCGCCGAGACCATGTCGCGATATGGCCGCCTGCAGATTAACAGCGATCCAGTGAACGGATTGATCCTTCAAGCTCTCGATGTTGCTGTTCTCGAAGAGGTCCTCAAAAGCAAAAAAGTTGCACCTCTTCTTGGTACTCGAATTGACGAAACCACCGTGGTTGTTCATTCCAGTGAACGCGGCCATCTGAAACAAGCTCTGGTAAAACTTGGGTGGCCCGCTGAAGATGTGGCCGGTTATGTTGATGGCGAACGTCATGCAATTTCACTGAAAACCGATTGGGATGCACGCGAGTATCAAACCCAAGCCGCTGATGGGTTTTGGCACGGTGGTTCGGGAGTTGTAGTCCTGCCCTGTGGCGCTGGAAAAACTTTGGTTGGTGCATTGGCCATGTACCAAGCACAAGCGACAACCTTGATTCTAGTGACAAATACAGTTAGCGCCCGGCAATGGAGGGATGAGCTACTCAAGCGAACGACGCTGACGCCTGACGAAATTGGCGAATACTCCGGCGCTAAAAAGGAAATTCGTCCCATCACAATTGCTACTTATCAGGTCATGACAACAAAACGTCAAGGAATCTACACGCATCTGGAGGTATTTGATTCACGTGACTGGGGTTTGATTATTTACGATGAAGTCCACCTACTCCCTGCCCCCATTTTTCGCTTCACCGCAGACATTCAATCGCGACGTCGCCTTGGCCTAACAGCAACTCTGGTGCGCGAAGATGGACGAGAGTCTGATGTGTTCTCTCTGATCGGTCCAAAACGGTATGACGCTCCTTGGAAAGAGATTGAAAACCAGGGTTACATTGCGCCAGCGGATTGTGTGGAAGTTCGAGTCACCATGCCCGAACCCGATCGAATGGCCTATGCCGTTGCCGAGCAAGAGGACAAATATCGCATGGCAGCCAGCGCTGCTGAAAAAATCGAGATTGTCGAACAACTCGTACATAAGCATGAAGGTGAACAAATTCTGGTGATCGGTCAATTCCTCGATCAATTAGCAGAACTCGGTGAGCACCTTGGCGCACCAGTAATTACCGGTGCAACGAGCGTAAAAGAACGCGAGCGCCTCTACCACGCGTTCCGATCAGGGGAAGTGAACCTGCTTGTGGTTAGCAAGGTTGCAAACTTCTCAATTGACCTCCCCGAGGCAACTGTCGCGATTCAAGTCAGCGGATCATTTGGTTCCCGCCAAGAAGAAGCCCAGCGCCTTGGTCGGATTTTGCGACCCAAGTTCGACGGGCGAACTGCACACTTCTATTCGGTTGTCACCCGCGACACCCTGGATGCAGACTTTGCCCAACACCGGCAACGCTTTTTGGCAGAACAGGGCTACTCATATCGCATTATTGATTCCGCTGAACTCGCACCTGGCGTGTAATGCACCAAAGCACTGGTGATGGGATCAAGCCTGGCGAATAGCCAATCGAGCATCAATTTCGATGTTCATGTTTTCTACAGTTCCAATGCCTGGCAGTGGGATGTGTACCGTGCCAAATTGCGCGGAACCTCTGATTTCCACTTCTGGCTGCACCGAATTCCCCACTGACGTGAGGATGATGGACATCTGGACATCAATCTCCCCGGCTACAGCATTTCCCGAGACGTCATACGCATTCCCATTGTGCGGTCCCGAACCCTTAAAAACCAGGTCCTGAGCTTTGTAGCCACTAATGAAAGTCCTGGCGGCAGCTTCAGTGAGGAAGTTTCCCGTCTTGAGTTTGTCGAGAGCCAATACCAAATTCATGGTTGCGATCGAATCTGCGATATGAAGTGATCCTGAGCGCACCGGCGCTTTGATTTCTACGTTCATGAGTCGCGAGCTTCCGCTTTTGAGTTTTACTTCTGCGCCGTCAATTGCCACAAACGTAAATGATCCGAGCAGTTCCATCCCCGTAATCTACCGGTCGGCAAGCAGATGTCGATTTTTGGCCAATGACGCTAAAGCCATCTCGACATCATTAGTGTTGTTGTAGAAATGAGGACTGATTCTGACGTTTCCATCACGGCTAGAGACCACTACATTGTCTTGGGCCATGGCATTGACCAGTGCGTGCTCGTCAACGGATGCAACCGCCAGCATCGGACCGTGTTCCCCGGGGTGCTCTGGTGTAGCGCACACTCCGCCAAGTTCATTAATACCTGCACGTAGTTGGTCATGTAGCTGACTCGAGACATCCCAAGCATTACCCACGCCCACCTCAAGCAGAAACTTTAACCCCGCTTGTGCAGCATACAAACTTGGAACGTTTGGGGTACCAGCTTCAAATCTTCGAGCATCTTTTGCCGGATCGTATTTATAGATGTCCATCGAAAAAATATCGCGTGCTGCAAACCATCCCGTGGTTGTGGGGATGAATTCTGTAGGAAGGAACTCGGATAGCGTTTTATTGTTGACTAAAGCAAAACCAATTCCGGGGCTTCCCAACATGTATTTGAGAACTCCACCGAGTAAGAAATCAACGCCGAGGTCCTCAAAGTCAATGGGAACCGCCCCCACTGATTGATAGGCGTCAACGAGAACGGGTACACCGCGTTCGTGGGCGGCCTTAACGATCGCCCGGATGTCATTCATTGCACCGTTTCGGTAACAGACATGAGTGATAGAGACAATCGCCGTGTTGCTGTCGATTGCCGCTGCGATGCGCTCCGCGGGTAAACGATGATCGGGATCGGCCGGCACATGGACGATCTCTGCCCCGTTGCGTTCTTGGGCGTGCCAGATTTGACCGACGGTGGGAAATTCAAGGGATGTTGTTAAGACTTTGCTCGGTCCGTTTCG
This sequence comes from Actinomycetota bacterium, assembly GCA_947499275.1. Classification (GTDB taxonomy): domain Bacteria; phylum Actinomycetota; class Actinomycetes; order S36-B12; family S36-B12; genus UBA4592. The sequence continues at coordinate 6,628 of CANMNM010000058.1, forward strand.
AAAATCGAAGCAACTTGCAATCGCATTCATCGCGGCAGATGCACTTGTTGTTACCGCAACTTGATCGGATTGTGTTGAAAATAATGTGGCGATCTGTCCGCGGACAACTTCTTGCACCCCAACCCAATTTTCCCAAAGCGATCCCCATTCCTCCAGCTGATCGAGATAGGCGTCGTAAGCTGCTCGAACTTCATTCGCTAGAGCACCTTGGGAACATGAATTTAGATATGCACGAGATTCAAAAATCTTGAAATGATCGCGCCTGATGGCCTCAATCTGATGATTGGGCTGGTTCACGTTCTGATTGATGTTCATGGTGCAGTCCCCTTTCCAGAACGCCAATCAAAGAGTACCCAAATTGCGGACGGCAGATTGAGAATTGGGTTTGCGATGATGATCAATACCTGTTTCGGCCAAAAAAGTAGGGGAGCAACTCATTTTGTGAGTTGCTCCCCTACTGGGAATTAATTGGGTTCTTGCAGGGACTAGAAGTCCATGCCACCCATGTCGCCGCCGCCGCCCATTGCAGGTGCGGACTTTTCTGGCTTCTCAGCAATAACAACCTCGGTTGTCAGGAACAGGGCTGCAATGGATGCAGCATTCTGTAGTGCCGAGCGAGTGACCTTGGCAGGATCGATGATCCCAGCCGCGATCATGTCTACGTATTCGCCGGTTGCAGCATTGAGACCCTGGCCTGCAGGTAGCTCGCGGACTTTCTCCACGACAACTCCACCTTCAAGTCCAGCGTTCTCGGCAATCTGCTTGAGCGGAGCGCTCACAGCAACGCGAACAATGTTTGCGCCAACTGCTTGCTCTTCGGTGAGGCCAAGTGCATCGATCTTGATATTGGCA
>CANMNM010000059.1 GCA_947499275.1 Actinomycetota bacterium
GGGCAACCTTGCTTCCTTGCAGAACACCCTGCAGGTGCTCAACACGGTTGCCGCAAATGAGTTGGCCGCTGTCGGTCAAGCTCAGGACACCGATATTGCTAAGGAAATGATGAACCTGACCTCAGCGAACATCATGACTGAAGCAGCAACTGCGATGCTCGCCCAGGCGATGCAACTCCCAAACGCAGTGCTACGTCTGGTCCAGTAATTTCGGAAGTTCTTTAAGTTCACTTCCCGCTTCTTTTGGGGGGTCCATTCAGGTAATGGGCCCCCCTTAAGCGTGTCTGGGCCCCCTTCACCTCAGGTAATCGCGGATTCCTCCGATAAGTAGTTCGTAGACATAATTCTTTCTTTTCTTAGTGATCCATTATTCTCAGGGTTCTCGGTTTTCGGCCGATAGTTAGGTAGTCAGGGAGTGGGCTAAAGGGCCTTTCCCTCATATCGACTGTGAGGAGATAAGCGTGGATCTGTCTGGGCTTTCCTCCCTGCTATGGCGCGAACGGGACATTTTGGACAATCTCCTGTTTAAACTCGATGTCCAGCAGTTGCTCCTCATGAGCGGGCGCTCCGGGTGGTTGGTTCGGGCCAGCCGTGAAATTGAGACCGCTTTGGAGCAGGTGCGAATCATTGAACTTGAGCGGGCCGTTCGGTTTAATGAGGTGTCTGGGGAGCTCAATTTGGATGCATCTCCGAGCTTGTCCGCTATTGCTGGGGCGGCCGAAGAACCATGGAAGAGCCTGCTGACCGAGCATTATGAAGCTTTTTTGGAGTTGGCGACCCGGATCCAAGCCATCACATCCCTCAATCGTGAAATGGCCTTCTCCGCCCAAATAGCCACCGAGGCAATTCTGACCAGCATCCGAGGGGATTCCGATCCTACTTTAAATTTATATGCACAAACCGGCGCGACGGAAAAACTTGATCGCAAGTCCGTGTTCGTCGACGAGGGGCTCTAACGTGTCGACCTGGTCGGGAATCTCTACGGCACTGTCCTCCTTGCAGGCACAGCGCGTTGCTATGGACGTTGCTGGACAAAACATTGCCAATGTCAGCACACCCGGGTACTCACGACAACGGGTAGATATGACTGCGGGAATTGGGGTGGACGTTTCCTCGATCCAGCGTCTTCACAGCGGAATACTGGGCGACCGAGCACGAACCGAAAGTGCTCGAATGGGTGACCTCAACGTGACAAGCGCTGTGTTGAACGAAATCGAAGGGGTCTTCCCGGAACCAAGCTCATCTGGTTTTCAGGCGAAATTGGATGCTCTCTGGACTGGGTTTGCCAATGTCGCCAGAGACACGACAAATGCCGCGGCTCGCATTGAGGTAATTGCCCAAGCCAATGTGCTCACGGGTTGGCTCAATGATGCAGCCCAGCAGTTAACAAACATTGCGGACAACCACACACAAAACTTGACCAATCTGGTGACCTCGGCAAACTCTTACGCCCAAGAGATTTCTGAACTCAACATTGCAATCGCTCGAACCCCCGAAGGCACAAGCGCCATAAATGCACTGATGGACCAGCGGTCTTATGCTGCATCTCAACTTGCCGAAGCTGTCGGTGGCACCTACCTCACTGATGACAATAACAAGATGAGTGTTTTCCTTGGCGGAGCAAGTTTCGTGGGCCCTTCAAACTACTCAACGCTTGAAGTTGCGACATCAGGTGGAACAACGTCGGTGCAATGGACGAGTAACGATGCAACAGCTTCAATTTCTAGTGGTAACGCCAGTGGTTACCTCACTGCGATCAACACCACGGTCCCGGACTGGGCAGCAACACTTGACACTGTGGCCGCTGCCCTGGCAACCACGGTGAACACCGCGCAGGCTGCCGGGTATGACTCCACGGGTGCCGCAGGTACTGCTCTCTTCACAGGCACGACGGCCTCCACAATCAGCGTGGCGCTCACCAATGGATTAAATATTGCAGCCTCGTCGGTTGCCCCCGTTTCGGGAGTAGCCTCACTCAACGGAGCAAATGCAGACTCGATGGCGGCACTGGGAAGAGCGGCCGGTGGACCTGACGGGGTGTATCAAAACATGGTCGTATCCCTAGGTTTTGCCACTCAGGGCGCGCAGCAAACCTCCGAAACAGTTCAGGCTTTCATGGCTGGTATCAACGGCCAAATTAATTCAGAGTCTGGCGTGAATATCGATGAAGAAATGGCGAATCTGCTCACTTATCAGCGTGCCTACGAAGCGGCGGCGCGCGTCCTTACCGCAATTGACGATGCACTCGACACACTCATCAACCGCACCGGCCTAGTCGGACGATAGGAAATATCGATGACCTCAATTACCCGCCTAGCAACAGGTGCGCAGAGTCTGCAGAATATGGACTCGGTTGGCGCAATGAGCAAGCGAATGGCCAAACTTCAAGAGCAGATCTCATCTGGCAAGGCCATCCAACGCGCCAGTGAGGATCCGAGCGCAACCAGATCAGTCATGACACTGCGGGCGGAACAAACCCGCATGTCGCAGTACGCGCAAAATATTGATAACGGCTTACTTAGGCTTAACGCCACGCGCACCCAGGTGGACTCAATCAACGATCAACTTCTCAAGGCCCGCGAGATCGTGGTTCAGGGGCAAGCCACCAACTCGACAGCGAGTTCCCGGTCTGCATTGGCGGCTCAAATTGATGTTATTGCATCGAGTTTGCTGGTCGCGGCAAACAGCGATTTCGTTGGGCGTGCACTTTTCACCGGTGCAACATCTGCAGACACCGCGTACACCTCGCTTGGTGCCTACGTCGGAGACACAAATGCCGTCACAACCAGGGTTGATGACTTTGGTTCCACCGTCAGAATTGAATTGAACGGGCCTGAAGTCTTCGGTAGCGGAGCAGGGAATGCTTTCGCAGTGCTCACTTCGATCGCAAGCAATCTGCGAAGCGCGCCGGCTAGCCTTTCAGTCGACTTGACGTCACTTGACTCCGTGATTACTACCGCCCGCGGCGCCCAATCAACCGTGGTCTCCCGAATCAATCAGCTCAATGAGCTTCGTGATGTTACTGCGGACCGGATTTTGAGTGTTACGGGTGCTTTGGCCGCTGTTGAAGACACCGACCTGACAAAGACGGTCATGGAGTTGACCATGCAACAGACAAGCTACGAAGCAGCCCTATATTCCACTGCCCAAATCATGCAACCATCGCTGATGGATTTCTTAAGGTAATATGAATCCGCAAGCTCAAGAAGGAGAACCCATGTCAGTCAGTGCACAAATCGATGTGCAGAGCGACGTCCCCGTCGTCGAAGTTCGGGGCGGGCTTCTTGGGTTTCCCGAGTTCACCAAGTTCACGCTGATCAAAATGAACGACGAAGGGTTGGTTTACCGACTCCAATCCATCGAAGATGCCGCCATCAACTTTGTTGTGGTTCCCGCAGCCTCGTTCTTCCCTAATTACGCGCCCATAGTCGACGACGAAGTGGCGAAGCGATTCAACCTCGCTGGCGGCGCAGAAGTTCTGTTGCTTCTTGTAGTGACGTTGGGTGAAACTTTCAAAGACTCTACAGTTAACCTCATGGCCCCCCTGCTTCTTGATCCAAATGCCCAAATCGCCGAACAGATAATCGTGGAAAATAGCGATTTGTCTGTGCGCACCCCACTAATGGCTGCGTAGTCAACAGGTGCTCGTACTTAGTCGTAAGGTTGGCGAAAGCATCGTAATCGGTGACGACGTGATCGTTACCATCCTTGAGATCCGCGGTGATCTGATCCGGGTAGGAATTGATGCACCCAGACACATAAAGGTGCACCGACGCGAAGTATTCGAAGCTATTGAGGCTGCAAACAGGGAAGCCGTTGCGCCTACTCTTGAAGCAATGTCCGAGTTTGCCTCAGCAATCAAGGGCCTGCCGGTTGCGCCAAAAACAAAAGACTCAGATTAGCGTTGAGCAATTAGTGCACGGATAGATTGTGCTACCTGATCTGGGTGATCAATGGGCTCGGTTCGTAGTTGCTTAATTCCCACGCCGGAAATTGTTAATCTCCCGTAATCAAAGGCTCGACCGAATGGCCCTTGTTGGATATCGACGCCCTCAATTTTATTGAACTCAAGTGACTCTTTGTTTCTAAAGATGAAAGTCCGCACCACTTGGATCTTTTCTGGATCGATAATCATGCGAAACATCACCCAATTAATAAAACTGAGTAACGGGAATAACGACAGCAGCAGAGCTAACAAGAGTGCAATGGAAGCGTTGATCTGAACCAGGATAATCACACCCACGATAAAAATAATCGCGAACCAGATGACCAGACTCACCACGATCGCACGGACCGAGGCGCGGCGCTCCTCAAGGATTACTCCACCGAGTGAATCCTTATCTGAGCTTTCAGCGGTGCTTTTATCTGGGCCTTGATCCATGTGAATATCTTAGACCAAAATCTTGCACCAGAGGCGAGACATTGGGTGGTGGTGGTAGGGACGCATGAAAGGATGGGATTGTGAGCGAAGATTTTTGCGGACAGGTGAGCGGAAACCCGGTAGTCCACTACATAGGAATTGACCCCGGTAATCACTTGCCATTGATGATTACCCTGGATTCTCGCGGTCGACACTGGTTGACCGACGGCACCAGGTCCACTGTTGTTTACCCCGCGGTGAGGGACAACTCCGGTGTCGGCGCGGTGACCTTCACTTACGACTACATGGTTGATCGAGCCACATCATTACTTTCCACGATTGAACCAATCAAAACCAAAGAACTTCCGTTTAATCCGTTGATTTATGTGAACTGGTTGATCCTTGCGGTTTACCGGATGGTGCAATCGCATCCGCGGGGTACTTTAGGAATCGACAGGGCCGTGATGGATCACGATCCTTTATTTGACAGTAATCAGTTGCGGGTGAAAATTCAGGGTGTTGAAAAGCTGTACCTGATCAAACGATTTCGCCCGCGACGACGAGGACATTTTCTGGTTGAAATCATTGCTCGAGACAATGAACAGGTGATGCTGCTCGCGGAGCACACCGTTCTAGGTTTAGTACTGAGTAAATCATTGGATGTCCGACCCGGAGAAGCTGAACTCCAAGCACGCGAAATCATGGACGAAATTCTCGACTTCATTTGGGCGTGCAACAATGATGCGAAAAGTGATGGGGAGGAAAGGTTAGAAGGTTAGGAAGCCATTAATTTGGTGGACTGATTCTCAACCAGATCCGCACGTAATTTGTCTAAACTTGATTGCAACTTGCGAGCATTGGTGGCTTCTTCGTCGAGTTGAATGTTTAACTCACTAATCCGCAGATTGAGGGCTTCGATAGTTTCGCGATCGTGTTCGATCTTGGCGGCATGCTGAACTTGCACTTCCACCATTTCGCGCTTGAACTCGGCCGTCTCCAAAAAGTGCTTCAGCTCCAGGCGTTCGGTTTCGTTTTTGACATAACCCATCATGGCCAGGAGCCCTAGGGCTGCCACCAAGAACACAAGTACGAAAATCCAAACTTCCATGTCAGAACCTTACACCTTTCGCGTCATTCTTAATATCGGCCTACTAATTCTCTGGCTGAGACTATTCACCCTGAATATTAATGCCAAACGTATCATTTACGAGGGCGTTGACAGAATCGCTGAGCATGCAGGCAATGTAGGTAAGGCTGCCAATGAACGCCAAAATCACGAATAACCTTGTCACCGGATCCATGCCGAAGCCCTTGCCAGATTCCCGCGCCATGCCTGCTCCCATCATTACGTGCTCTCGTGGGGCTTCCCACCAAAAAATCTACCGCCTACCGCTCATTGCGGGAATAAATCTGCGATGATGATTTCTAGGGAAAAGCGAAATTTCACCCTGTAGCGGCCGATAATACTTAACAGGACACGTATCCCTCGGTGTGAATTCGGGGGTTAGGGAAGGGAAGTGGTACCAATTATCACTCTATCGTCTGTGCCGGACGGCGTAACCGTTGTCGCCTCAGTTGAGAAGGCAGAGCAGATGGCGGAGCGTAAAAAGGCTCCTCCCCTCATCATTTTGGAATCCTTGCAGGCCTATTTGGATGAAATGGGATTCGGCACGGGTGAGCTGCTTTGGGGCCGGATGGGAACGCAGGCCTCCTCGGGTACTTTCCACCTCGCGCGCGATGCAAATGTCCAATTTGCCCTCAAGCGGCGCCTCAATGGGCCTACGCCAAGCGATGTCATGAGCTTGGAAGATGAGATCTCGCTGCTAAAGATCCTGCGGGACAACCACCTGCACGCCCCTGAAATTTTGCACGTGTGTAATGACAGCAGCATCATTGGCGCACCCTTCTATCTCAGTGCATTCCTGCCTGGCGAACGAGTTGTCAATTCCATCCCTGAGGACTTGGACAATGTTGAAGACAAGGTCGGGATGTCCCGCCGGGCCATTGATGACCTAGCCCGCATTCAGGTTGAAATCAGCCCTGATCAGGTTGCCGGCCTTGACCACGGAGGAAGTGACCTGCGCAAACTGGTTTTGGAGTCCAAGCGCCTAGCCCGCAAACTCAAGATGCGCCGCCTTCCCGGATTCGAGATCCTGGGGGAGCATCTATTAGAAAACTTCCCCGAAACCCGGCCCTCGGTCCTGAGCCACGGCCGCTACAGCATGCAAAACCTGTTATTTCTACCTAAGTCCCCACCGACCATTTCTGGGGTTTTCGGCTGGGAACGTGCCACGGCCTGCGATCCCCTCATGGATCTGGGCTATTTCACGGCCACCTACTCTGCCCGCGACCTCCCAGAGACCCCGCTGGATACCGCACCCGTTACCCGCGATGAAGACGGATTCCTCTCTCGAAATGAACTCATTAACGTGTATCGCATCGCAACACACCAGGACACAGCCGAGCTCCCGTGGTTTCAAACCTTCTGTTTGTGGAGGGAGGCTGTGCGCCTAGAAGAGATTTACGAGCGGCTAATGAATAAGGAAGCCGTTCCCAGTAAGTCCTTCGCCCTCAAACTACGCGATGGCGTCCCGGCCGTCTTGGCCAATGCTGCCTACTTCTCTAAAGTTGACGGAGTTGAGGCGGTAGCCCCCAAGCGCTAGGTCTTAAGCGCTAGATATTTGTGCGCTTAATTCCTCAGCATCTGGTCTTTGGAACCGATCCTTTCCCATTGATGCGCGATTTTCCGCGCCTGAATTTCCGCGCCTAAACGGGAGTTAACGTGAGTATCAACGATGTCATGTCGCGGATCGGAGAGATCCGAAGCCGACTTGAGCTTCCCCCGCTACAAACGGGATTTGCCGCGCCTATGGCCGGGTCGAATGTAATCGATGCCAATTCCCAATTCCCCAGCCCCACAGGGACGGATTTTCAGTCCACCCTCGACGCAATGACAGATCCGGCCCCGGGCCTATCGGGTGCGCAAAACCAGATGGGCGCTTTATCTCAGCCTGCCGGCACCGGAATGTTGTCCTCGGATACCGAACTTGGCGCTCGAATGTCTGAATATGCGGTCAACTTTGTCGATGTTCCTTACGTGGCTGGTGGAAATA
>CANMNM010000060.1 GCA_947499275.1 Actinomycetota bacterium
CTTCAATCCGTTTTGAATAATCGGATTAATTGTCGTTGGGAAACCCATAGCGACGGTGAGAACTTCATCACCGGGCTTCAGAGCTTTCTTGCCCAACTTCGGACTGGTCAGAGCACTCAAAGCCACCAAGTTTGCGCTCGACCCGCTATTCACCATTAAAGCCCCACGCGAGCCGACGTATTTGGCCAACTCCCGTTGGAACTGCTCATGAAAGCGTCCTGCAGTCAACCAGCCGTCAAGGCTGGCATCAACGAGTGCTGCAAGATCGCTTGGATCTAAAACTTTGCCGGATACGGGAACAACACTCTCACCGGGAACAAATTCAGCGGTGGCGAGCGACTTCTCAGCGTAGGAATGGACGAGCCGCAATATCTCTGCGCGATCTTTGGCAAGGAAGTCAGTCATATCTTCACTCCGAACTCAGACGGGATCCGAAGCGTAGCGGTAAACCGAATCCAGAGCCCTCTGACGAGGCGAAACCACAGGCAAGGGCAAAGGTCGTTAAGGCGAACGAGCGCTGCTGTTCCTATTGCCAGAAAGACCCTCATGTTTATCAATCAGCCACCATGTATCCCTGCGATTTCCCGTAAAGCTCCTATATATGGGAGGAGGGTTGAGAGCCCCGCAATGTTTACTTCGTTTCAAACTTACATGAGTACAATTAAGGGATGCGAGCAATGCTTCTGGCAGGTGGGCTAGGTACGCGTATCCGTGAGGAAACAGAATTCCGGCCAAAGCCGATGGTCGAAGTTGGTGGCAGACCAATCCTCTGGCACATTATGAAACACCTATCCACGTTCGGCATCAAGGATTTTATTATTGCGACCGGTTATAAGAGCAACATGATCAAGGAATATTTCCTGAATTACGAACCTTTAGGTAATGACTTCACACTTTCTTTGGGGGATAAAGACTCACTTCAGATTCATGGTTCACATGATGAATCTGATTGGAACGTGACCGTGGCATTCACAGGCGATTCGACTAATACCGGTGGTCGTGTTCTCAAGGCATCGAAATATTTGGGCGATGATCAGGAGTTTTTCCTCACATACGGTGATGGTTTGGCGAATGTAGATATTGAGGCTTTGCGTGCACATCATTCGCAAACCAATAAATTAGCCACAATCACGACAGTCCAGCCAACCAGCCGGTTTGGAGTTCTCGAATTAGATGGAAGTGACAATGTCGTTGAGTTTAAGGAAAAACCTCGACTTGAAGGCTGGATCAATATCGGTTTCATGATTCTTAACCGGGAAGCACTCGCTACTTTCACTGACAATTGCGTATTAGAAGAAGGTCCGTTAGCCAAGTTGGCTCAGCAGGGTCAATTATCCGCATACAGGCATGAAGGGTTTTGGCAACCAATGGATACTTTGCGGGAATCTAAAATCTTGAACGACCTTTGGGACAGCGGTGATCGACCTTGGCTTCGGCGTAGCTAAATTGCTAATGGAAGCCGAGGGCGCGTTGACAGATAGGTAAGTACATGGCGCGATCCAGTCGCCAGGTCAATGGGTGTGAATTGCGGATTCGTGTTCGTCCAGCTTGGAATGAGTCTCAGGTCTTCTGGCTGAACAGTTGAGTTATCGTCGGATCCGATTGATACTGGGATTTTTCTATGAGCAACACTGCTGACCGTTGATATTGCTTGCGCAATAGTTGTGTTGATTCCACTGGCTATAACTTCAATGCGTGAAATCACCCCGATAGATGGTGTTGATTCAGCAATTAATTGAGCGGCGTCTGAAATATAAAGATAATCCCTGACGGTTCCCATGGGCACATAAAGATTGAGCGGGTTTCGATCGAGCCCTGCTCGACATAGCCGGTTTATTAACCCTTGCCGGGCCCCATTCCAGGGACCGTAGAGGTTGGAAATGCGCCCGACCGTGACAGGCATGTTGGCAGCGAGAGGACCTGTTGCCAACTCTTCGATAAGCAACTTCATTTCACCGTAGTGGCTCTGGGGGATGGCAATGGTCGATGAAGTGAAAGGAGGTTCTACCGAACCTGCATACGCGCCTCCCGCACTAGAGCATAAGTAGAATTGCATGTTTCCTGAATGCTCGTGGTTTCTTATGGTCGTCACAAGATCTTTAAAGCACGCTAATTCGTTGTCAATCGGTGAACTTTCGACGCTAACTCCACTCGTACCAGCGGCCCAAATGATTTTGCGGTTACCGTCGTGAGAATGTTGGAGAAAATGATCCCAATTGCGCCTGAAGTCATCTAATCGCGCTGAGGGTAAAGACCAACTAATTGAGTCCGCAGCGAAAACAGTGTCTCCGCGACGTATGTGTTCGTCAACAAGTGCTGATCCAAGGAATCCTCCCTGGCCGAGAATCCAAACCAGTGAATTGTTCATTTGTTTGGGAAGTGGTTTTGTGGATCCTTGACAACCACATAAAGGGGCTTACCAAGTGACATGTTCACCGCAGTGCGCAAGTACTGAGCGATCACTCCTAAGGAGAAGAGGATTAGACCACCGACGACGAGAGTGGCAATGAAGCTAGACGCCCACCCATCAGGAGTTGTGTCGGAGAAAACACTTTGTGAAAGCACCCAGATCGAATACAAAATTCCTGCAACAAAGAAGACAAAACCTACGATGGAAACAATGGCAAGAGGTCGCGTACCCGAAGAGATCAGTAAGCGTCCAAAGTGCGAGACAAGTTTCCGGAATGAATATGAACTAGCCTCCCGGCCTTCAGCTCGCATGGGAACCGGACAGGTTGCACTGCGCGATACCACCCATGACAGGGCCACATCTAAGTAGACTCCAGGGCCCGTGTACGCCGCGGTTCCGCGCGCGACCTCACCGAGAATCAAACGATAACTATGGAATTGATCAAAATTCGAATCTCCAATGAGAATCTTGAAAAGTCCACGCGCAAATGCTGACCCGGAATTGCGAATGAACCCGTGGGGACGTCCATGTGTGGGCGCCGCGTAAATCAACTGACATTCTTGTGCAAGGGCGACATCAAGCATTGCACCGATGTAGGCAGGGTCGTGCTGTCCATCCTCATCCATCGTGACAACCCACTCACCCCCTGAAGAGGACATGCCCGCAAGTGTGGCCGCGTGTTGGCCGAAATTCCTTGAGAGCCAGACGGCTCGGACCCAGGAGTATCGGGCTTCTTGCTGGCGGATAACCTCTGCGGAACGTGTTGAGCCTCCGTCCCACACGAGAAGGACCTCAGAGACACGAAAGTGTTTTCCAGAGGGTGTGACTCCAGCATTCTTGAGAAAGGCAAGTTCGGTGATCAGCGAATCCAGTGTGGCTGCACCGTTGTAGACCGGAATAACAACGCTAAGGGCAATCACGGGTGCATTCATTCCTTCCGACACTGATCCAGCCTACAGCCGTATTTGCAAATTCTGGTGAACCCTCGATGTACCCGTTCGGGGCAGCAGCGAACTTGTAGGGTTCGGTTGTGAACTTTGAGTGGACACAGTGCCCAATCCCGGGACTCTACCTGTCACGAAACACAATCCACAGTGATTCCAGGGGTACTTTTTCCAAAGTGATTGCTCAGCTTCCTCATGATCAAGATCCTTTAAGAATTGACGAGATCTACTGGTCAGAATCGAATGAATCGGTTGTGAGAGGCCTTCACTTTCAGCTGCCGCCATTTCACGGAAGAAAAATTGTATTCGTAACTCAAGGACAAGTTAGAGACTTTGTTCTTGATATGCGCGTAGGAAGTCCAATGTTTCACAAGCACCATGAGGTGCTTCTATCGAGAGACTCAGGTGCAATGTTGATACCAGCAGGGTGTGCGCATGGCTTTGAGGTTCTTTCGGGTCCAGCTATTGTCAATTATGCACAAGAAGGTCCCTACAACAAAGATTTAGACTCGGGTATTCGGGTTAGTTCGACATCAATATCGATTCAAACGCGTGATCCAGAAATTTCCGAACGTGATTCGCAACTGCCATCATTGAATGAGTTCAAAAGCCCATTCATTTTCGATGGAGAATTGAATGCGCCCTGATTCGTGGGAAGGTCGAAGGGTGTTGGTTACAGGTGCCAGCGGCTTCATCGGTTCACATACGGTTGCTGAGCTTGTGAGACGAGGCGCCCATGTCGCCGCGACGACGCGTGCACTTCCTATTGAGATTGCGCAAGTTTCAATCAAAGTGGATTCGGGGATGGAGACTGGAATCGCGGAATTTAATCCACAATGTGTAATTCATTTGGCAACAAAATTCATGCCATCTCATACCGAAAAAGACATCAGCTCTTTAATCGAATCAAATATTGAGTTTGGCACTCGAGTTTTACAAGTATCAACTGAGTTGGGTTCAATTTTTCTCACGGCATCGTCACATTGGCAGCATTACCAAGGTGAGATTTACTCCCCGATTTCACTTTACGCAGCAACAAAACAGGCCTTCATAACGGTGGCTGAGTACTACAAGGTAGCCGGATTAGATTTTCGAGAACTGACACTTTTTGACTCGTACGGCATAAATGACTTCCGGCAAAAGTTGGTATCGATATTGCTGCAGGCAGCCCAGTCGGCTGAGCCGATTGAGATGGGGGACGGAAACCAACTTATTGATCTTCTCTATGTTTCAGACACAGTTTCTGCGTTGCTGATGCTCGCGGACATGCAAAAAAACATTGATACAACCTATGTTGCTCGTTCTAATTTTCCGTTGACAGTCCGGGAACTTGTGTCAAAAGTTGAGTCCGTGACAGGTCATGAGATAAAGGCCCAGTGGGGTATTCGGGAACCGCGCCCAAGAGAAATGATTCAAGATTGGCAATTCGGAACTCAACTTCCAGGTTGGAAGCCTGAAGTGAGCCTTGAACAGGGCATAAGTCTTTGCTGGGCTGAGGTCACCGCAGGTGGATAGTCGACCATTAGTTTCGGTGGTGATTCCCGTGTATAACGGCATGCCATTTATTCACAGCGCTTTAGATTCAGTCCTGTGCCAGACCTATTCAAATATTGAGATCATTGTTGTGAATAATGCATCCACAGACGGAACGAAAGAGTTCCTTGAGAGTGTGACAGATTCACGAGTGCGCAGTGTTCACCGAAACGAACTTCAATCAGCGTCAAGCAATTGGACTCAGGCGATCGCTGAAAGTAGGGGAGAGTTTGTCAAGCTTGTTTGCGCTGACGATCTAATTTCTCTAGATTCAATTGAAGTTCAGGTAGCGACCGCGATGTTGCATGAATCCTGTGTACTGGTGTGCTCGCGGCGCGACATCGTGGACCCGAATGGCAAGATACTGAAACGCAACCATGGGTTGGAAGGACTCAGTGGACTGATCTCAGGAAAAAAGGCACTTCGCAAATGCATGATCGCCGGTACTAATTTATTTGGCGAACCCGCTGCAGTCCTCTTTCGAGGACAGTCCATACGGGGTTGCATGCCATGGGTCGGAGAACTCCCATACCTCACTGATCTGGCGACTTATGAAAAAGTTCTGCGCGGTGGTGATCTTTTTGCTCTCCCACTTTCGCACGCCTCGTTTCGGCTGTCGAGCACCTCGTGGAGTGCAAGTATTTTGAGTGAGCAACCCAAACAATTCATTGAGTGGCGCCGTTTCATGGAAAGTCAAGGTGGCATTAGACTCAATCCATTAGAAAAAGCGAATGCAATTATGCAATTGAAAGTGCGCACAATCGCCAGAAAACTGTATTTCAAGAGGATTCAGCATGAGTCGTGACACAGCCCCCACAGTGAGCATCGTCTCCCCAATGTGGAATGAGGCGGAGGCAGCAGATCATTTTCTCACCGCACTCGTTGAGCTTGTCGCTACCCTAAACACGAGCTGTGAAATTTTGATCGTTGATGACGGAAGCACGGACGGCACCGCTGAGATTTTGCATTCTTGGCAAACGAGATTCCCACAATTGCGAGTACTTTCCCTGTCACGCAACTTTGGCCACCAGGCTGCGATCACGGCGGGTGTATTTGCGGCTCGCGGAGATGCAGTGATTGTTATGGACTCAGACTTGCAAGATCCACCAAGTTTGATCCCACAGATGTTGGAGGAATGGCATCAGGGTGCAGATGTCGTTTATGCGGTGCGCAAAGCACGTTCAGGGGAGACGCTATTCAAGCGAGTAAGTGCCTCACTTTTTTACCGGCTACTCGGACGTTTGTCGAGCACACCAATACCCGCCGATACCGGTGATTTTCGTTTGATGAACCGCGACGTTGTTGAAGCATTGCGATCTATGCCAGAACGAGATCGCTATATGCGCGGCATGGTTTCATGGGTTGGCTTCAGGCAGGTGCCGGTTTATTTTGATAGAGCTGAACGTATCCGGGGGAAGACTAAGTATCCCTTGAGCAAAATGATCAAACTGGGGACCGCCGGGATTGTCGGTTTTTCAGACAAACCTTTGTATTTAGCGGTGACGTTTGGCTTTGCTGCGATGGGGTTGGCTTTTCTGGGACTCCTCTATGTTGCCCTATCTATCATTTTCAGCTGGGGTGATCTGGTACGAGGTTGGGCCTCAGTCGTGGTGGCCGTAATGTTTTTCTCAGCGGTTCAGCTCATTTTTCTCGGGGTCATCGGGCTGTACATATCTCGAGTATTTGTCGAAGCAAAGCAACGTCCGTTGTACATAGTGAAGCAGGACTCGCTAGTAAAACCCGAATGAATCAACCCATTTGGTTACGCAGATTGAGCCAAGCATAAGCAGACCTTCTCAACGCTGTGGTTTTTTCATTATTGATAAATGCCAAAGTGTGATCTTTCCAACTAACTTCACCGATGATTTTCGCAGCATTGTGTTGCCATGAACGAAACTGCTTTCTTTGTTCTGACACGAGCCGAGTTGACCAAGACGCTGAACTAATTCGAAAGGCACCTACCGACTCCTTGCGCGTAACCGCAGGGTGGTTCGCCAAAATCTTTGAGTAGAAAAACATATCGAGGAGAAATGGTTCGTCATCGGTCCATGGAAGTGCAGTCAGCATGGCGTTGCGTTCAAAGAGAACGGCCTCAGGCTCGCCGTATATGTTCGTACCGGCTCTGTATCCAGCCAGCAAAGCAGCTTTTCCAGAAACCAAGCCGGCCGGTAATCCTTGGCAGCCGCGCTTCCGACTCAACACTTTCCCTTGTGAATCGATCATGTCACGTTGTGCGAATGCGATTCCGGCGGACGGGAATGTCTCTAAATCTTGAACTTGCCTCTCGAGTGCGTGAGGATACAAAATATCGTCCTGACACAACAATTTTACATATTTACCACTGGATAGTTCGCATGCGTACGTCCAATTTGCCGCAGCACCGCTCCCCGTTGGCAAATAGCCCTTGACTATCAGGTTCTCGTCGTACTCTTTGAGCCATTCGCATGAACCATCTGTTGACCCA